>NZ_JAYFSK010000001.1:0-104794 GCF_041464035.1 Acinetobacter sp. AL9
GTGGTAGGGGAGCGTTCTGTAAGCCGAAGAAGGTGGATTGAGAAGTCTGCTGGAGGTATCAGAAGTGCGAATGCTGACGTGAGTAACGACAAAACGGGTGAAAAACCCGTTCGCTGAAAGACCAAGGGTTCCAGTCCAACGTTAATCGGGGCTGGGTGAGTCGACCCCTAAGGCGAGGCCGAGAGGCGTAGTCGATGGGAAATTGGTTAATATTCCAATACTTCAGTGTAATGCGATGAGAGGACGGAGAAGGTTAAGTCAGCCTGGCGTTGGTTGTCCAGGTGAAAGGAAGTAGGCATGCATCTTAGGCAAATCCGGGGTGCTCTATGCTGAGATCTGATAGCAAGCTGTACTTGTACAGTGAAGTGGCTGATACCCTGCTTCCAGGAAAAGTCTCTAAGCTTCAGTTACACTGGAATCGTACCCGAAACCGACACAGGTGGTCAGGTCGAGTAGACCAAAGCGCTTGAGAGAACTCTGCTGAAGGAACTAGGCAAAATGGTACCGTAACTTCGGGAGAAGGTACGCTGTTGATGGTGATAGGACTCGCTCCTTGAGCTGTCGACAGCCTCAGAAACCAGGCCGCTGCAACTGTTTATTAAAAACATAGCACTCTGCAAACACGAAAGTGGACGTATAGGGTGTGATGCCTGCCCGGTGCTGGAAGGTTAATTGATGGGGTTAGCGTAAGCGAAGCTCTTGATCGAAGCCCCAGTAAACGGCGGCCGTAACTATAACGGTCCTAAGGTAGCGAAATTCCTTGTCGGGTAAGTTCCGACCTGCACGAATGGCATAATGATGGCGGCGCTGTCTCCAGCAGAGGCTCAGTGAAATCGAATTCGCCGTGAAGATGCGGTGTACCCGCGGCTAGACGGAAAGACCCCGTGAACCTTTACTGCAGCTTGACATTGAACTTTGACCTTACTTGTGTAGGATAGGTGGGAGGCTTTGAAACTTGGACGCTAGTCCGAGTGGAGCCGTCCTTGAAATACCACCCTGGTAATGTTGAGGTTCTAACTCTGTCCCGTTATCCGGGACGAGGACCATGTCTGGTGGGTAGTTTGACTGGGGCGGTCTCCTCCTAAAGAGTAACGGAGGAGTACGAAGGTGCGCTCAGCGTGGTCGGAAATCACGCGTAGAGTATAAAGGCAAAAGCGCGCTTAACTGCGAGACCCACAAGTCGAGCAGGTACGAAAGTAGGTCTTAGTGATCCGGTGGTTCTGTATGGAAGGGCCATCGCTCAACGGATAAAAGGTACTCTGGGGATAACAGGCTGATACCGCCCAAGAGTTCATATCGACGGCGGTGTTTGGCACCTCGATGTCGGCTCATCTCATCCTGGGGCTGAAGCAGGTCCCAAGGGTATGGCTGTTCGCCATTTAAAGAGGTACGCGAGCTGGGTTTAGAACGTCGTGAGACAGTTCGGTCCCTATCTACCGTGGGCGCTGGAAATTTGAGAGGATCTGCTCCTAGTACGAGAGGACCAGAGTGGACGAACCTCTGGTGTACCGGTTGTGACGCCAGTCGCATCGCCGGGTAGCTATGTTCGGAAGGGATAACCGCTGAAAGCATCTAAGCGGGAAGCCTACCTCAAGATAAGATTTCCCCGAGGCTTTATGCCTCCTAAAGAGCCGTTGAAGACTACGACGTTGATAGGTTGGATGTGGAAGCATAGCGATATGTGAAGCTGACCAATACTAATTGCTCGTGAGGCTTGACTATACAACACCCAAACAGTTGTTGTATCACAAGCATCAATCGATTCATAAAAGATCACTTGAAACTGATCAGATCAAATATCTTGATTCAGCCCTTGCTGAACATGAAATTTCAGATACAATAGCCAACCTGTTAATAACTCATTTGGAACCAAGTAAGGCATTACAAGCGAAAGCATCAAGCTTAAGCAATGTAACTAAGACCCGAACAAGTCCATAACAGTTGTGCTGGCGACCATAGCAAGAGTGAACCACCTGATCCCTTCCCGAACTCAGAAGTGAAACCTCTTCGCGCTGATGGTAGTGTGGGGTTACCCATGTGAGAGTAAGTCATCGCCAGCTCATTATTCGAACACCCTCAACTAGCGTTGGGGGTGTTTTTTTATGTGGGAAAGAAAATATTAAGAAGAATAATCACATTTTATTGTGTTTAAAATAACAATAAACCCATAATTAATAAAATGTTTTAGACTAATGTTGAATTTTTATTTTTTGTGTTTTGTGTGAAAGTTACACAATCTACTTGAATGGCAAAAGTGGACATGGATGACTGATAAAAATGAAAGTCTTCACTGTAAAAATTGCTATTCAAGCTTACTGAAACACAAACTCACAGGAGGTGAGGAATGGCACATCAAGCAATTAACGTGAATGATGTCATCGATCACGCAAAATTCAAACCATTTCATTTCAATGTCGTGGCATGGTGTCTACTGATCATTTTATTTGATGGCTATGACTTGGCAATTAATGGGGTCGTTTTACCCTTATTGATGGATGAGTGGGGCTTGAGTGCTGTTCAGGCGGGGATGCTCGCGAGTACTGCATTGGCAGGTATGATGTTTGGCGCGATGATTTTTGGTTCTTTGGCCGATAAAATTGGTCGTAAGAAAGTCATCATGATCTGTATCGTTCTGTTTAGTGGTTTAACCTTTGCAGGTGGCTTCGCCTCTAATCCAACTGAGTTTGCGATTTTACGTTTCTTGGCGGGTTTAGGCATTGGTGGTGTAATGCCAAACCTTGTGGCCTTAACTTCTGAATATGCACCTAAAACCATGCGTAGCACCTTAGTGACTACTATGTTTAGTGGTTATGCTGTAGGTGGTGTAATGGCAGCCTTACTTGGCTCATGGTTTACCCCAAGTTTTGGCTGGGAAATCATGTTCTTTATTGCAGGTATCCCATTGTTTTTATTGCCTGTGATTTGGAAATTCTTGCCAGAATCTTTAACCTTTATTGTCAAAGAAAATAAGCAAGATCAAGCCCGTCCAATCGTAGCGCGTTTAGCACCAGATTTAAAAATTACCGAAGACACCACTTTTGAATTGTATCAGGTTGGTGTGCCTGAAGCTGCTAACGTGGTGAGCTTGTTCAAACGCGGTCGTGCAGTGAATACTTTATTGTTCTGGTTAGCGTTCTTTACTTGTCTATTAACCATGTATGCACTCAGCAGCTGGTTGCCAAAACTGATGATGGCGGCAGGCTATTCTATGGACAACAGCTTAATGTTCATGATGGTGATGAACGTAGGTGCAGTCGTTGGTATCGTGGGCGGTGGTATTTTGGCAGACCGTTTCCACTTAAAACCTGTATTGATGTTCTTGGGAATCATGGGCGCATTGGTGATGAGCCTCATGGGCTTCCAATCTAATCAATTCTTGCTTTACATCTTAGTGTTCTTGGCAGGTGCAGCATCTATTGGTTCACAAATGCTGTTGTATAGCTATGTGGCACAATATTACCCACTTGCAGTACGCTCAACAGGTATTGGTTGGTCATCTGCAATTGGTCGTATGGGTGCCATTGTAGGTCCAATCTTAATTGGCGGCTTATTGGGTATGAATTTACCTGCACACTTCAACTTTATCGCAGTAGGTTTGCCAGTGCTGATCACTGCAATTGCGGTTGCTTTGATTATGAGTGAAGATGAAGCGGAGCAAATTAAGGCGGGCAAAACGGTTGCAGCCAAAGCTTAACTTTGTAATGTGTTAAGTTCAAAAGTCCTCAACATTGTTTGGGGACTTTTTGATTATGGGGTGTATAAATAGAAAGCGATGATATATAAAGTTATATATCCAAGATACAGATAAAAAGAACCCCCGTCATCCTGACAGGGGTTCTTTGTATTTCGTGTTTAGGTATAACTCCTGTCGTACCTCACGATCCTGGTGCTCAAACTTATTATTGTTGTTTTTAGTTTGGGAAACATCCTGTCTCCTCATGTCTTAAGAATACTGTTAACTCAAAATACTGCCTAGCCTCATTTTGCTTCAGTACATGTAAGCAAAAACTGACAAAGTGATGGATGATACTGATGCTGATTTTGAGCAAACGATAAAATACCGAGCTTATTTTTGTCCATAAACAGGCGTATACTGATCGCGTGATTGGAGTAAATATGTCTGATTTAGCTGTAGCATCTCATGTTCAGTATGGTACCAAGCCATTTAAAGCCATTCTTTTTTCGTTGTTTTTAGCGGGTTTCGCTTCTTTTTCGACCTTGTACTGTGTGCAACCGATGATGCCAATTTTGGCCGATTTTTTTACGGTTACACCAACCCAAAGTAGTTTCCCGCTGTCATTTTCTACTGTGGCTTTGGCGATAGGTTTGCTTTTCACAGGTTTTATTTCAGATCGTTTTGGGCGTAAACCTATTATGGTTTTGGCTTTATTTTTAGCTGCCATTTTATTAATTCTGAGTGCCTTACTTCCAATCTGGTCATTCTTTTTAACCACACGAATTTTTATTGGCATTGCTGTGAGTGGTGTAGCTGCGGTCGCCATGACCTATATTGGTGAAGAAATTCGACAGCAAGATATTGGTTTTGCTATGGGGCTGTATATTTCGGGTACGGCCATTGGTGGCATGGGTGGACGTTTAATTGCTGGGGTCTTGGTCGATTTTATATCTTGGCAAGCGGCAACCCTAATTATTGGTGGTTTGAATTTACTAATTGCAATCACCTTTTATATGTTACTTCCTGCATCGAAAAATTTTACAGCGTATCCGATTCGCTTCTCGCGGTTTAGAGATGCTTTTGTTGCCAATTTGGCAGACCGTAAATTAAGAATCCTGTTTTTACAGGGCTTTTTGCTGATGGGCTGTTTCGTCAGTGTTTTCAATTACATCAGCTATTATTTACTAGCTAAACCATTTGAGCTTTCCCAAGTTTGGATTGGGGTGATTTCAATTGCCTATTTGGCGGGTATTTATAGTTCACCGCGTGCGGCAAGCTGGGGCAATCGTATTGGACGTGAACGTGTGTTGCCTATGGTGATTGTCCTAATGTTGATCGCATTATGGTTGATGTCGATTGCACATTTAGCCGTCGTATTGGCTGCATTGGTGCTATTTACCTTTGCTTTTTTTGCCGCACATTCTACTGCCAGTAGTTGGGTGTCGATTCAAGCACTGCAGTATCGTGCAGTGGGATCATCATTATATTTATTTAGTTACTACATGGGTTCGAGTTTGCTCGGTAGTGGTAGCGGTCTGATTTGGGAACAATGGGGCTGGTCTGGTCTGACATGGGTGATGACTGCAGTCTTGGGTGTGGCGCTTTATGGTGCGTGGCGTTTAAAGATTAAACCAACAGCGCTGCGATAAGCATTCAGGATTATTGCTTTAGGCTTATCCCTTTATGCTTTTCTTATTCAGATACCAACTTAGGATATAAAAATAGTTTGCTGATTTTGTGTGTTTTTTAATCAAGCAAGATGAATGGAATTCATGCTAAAATAGTCGGCTTTCATCTTTGATCGACTTTTGATCTTCCACTTCCCAGCCGAGAATTGCAAGCCATGTCTACTGCTTATACTGCTCAGACCGCACCCAAAGCGTTGTTTGATTACGACAAATATTGGGCGTCATGTTTTGAGCCTGCGCCATTTTTGCCGATGTCACGCGAAGAAATGGATCAGCTCGGTTGGGATGCCTGCGATTTTATTTTGGTTTGTGGTGATGCTTATATTGATCATCCCTCTTTTGTATCGGGCGTGATTGGTCGTGTGCTTGAGGCGCAGGGCTTTCGTGTCGGGATCATCGCCCAACCAGACTGGACCAATGTGGAATCTTTTCGGGTACTAGGGAAGCCGACCATTGCTTGGGGTGTTACCGCGGGCAATATGGACTCGATGATCAACCGCTATACTGCAGACCGTAAAATCCGTTCTGATGATGCTTATTCACCAGACAATCAGCCGAATAAACGTCCTGACCGTGCGGCTACGGTATATTGTCAGCGTTGTCGTGAAGCCTTTCCAGATGTGCCTGTTTTACTTGGCGGGATTGAAGGCTCGTTGCGTCGTATTGCACATTATGATTATTGGTCTGACAAAGTTCGTCGCTCGATTTTAATGGATTCTAAAGCCGACTTATTGATGTACGGCAATGGCGAGCGTTCGATTATTGAAGTGATGCACCGTTTGGCCAAAGGTGAAAAAATCCACGAAATTACAGATGTACGTGGTACAGCATTTATTATCAATAAACATAACCGTGCGTCTAAATCCAAATTTGTTGAAATTGCATCTAATGATGTAGATAGCGTGGGCCGTGTCGATCCAATCATCAACCCTTATGTGATGACCGAAGATTTAGACGGTTGTGAGATTGAAAAAGATAAGGGCAACAACCTCGCGCAATATCAAAATTTCCAGAAAGATGTAGTCAGCAATCCAATTGTTCGTGAAGGTGATCAGCTAGATGCAGATACCCAGATTGTGCAATTGCAGCCTGCTTCAAAAGCAATTAAACACAAATTACCCCCACGTGAATTGGCAGTGATTCGTTTGCCTTCTTTTGAGGAAGTGGCGAATGATCCTGTGCTGTATGCGCATGCTAACCGTATTTTGCATTTAGAAACTAACCCGGGCAATGCGCGTGCTTTGGTGCAAAAGCATGGTGAACGTGATGTGTGGTTGAATGCACCGCCTATTCCGTTGACTACGGAAGAAATGGACTATGTATTCGATTTACCGTATGCACGTTTGCCGCATCCATCTTATGGCAATGCACGTTTCCCTGCTTTTGATATGATCAAGTTTTCGGTCAATATCATGCGTGGTTGTTTTGGTGGCTGTACTTTCTGTTCGATTACCGAACACGAAGGCCGAATTATCCAAAACCGTTCTGAAGAATCCATTTTGCGTGAAGTGGAAAAAATTCGGGATACTGCACCTGGCTTTACTGGCATTATTTCAGACTTGGGTGGCCCGACTGCAAATATGTACCGTTTGCATTGTAAAGACCCTGAAATTGAAAAGAATTGTCGTAAACCTTCCTGTGTATTTCCGGGCGTATGTCAAAACTTACACACTGATCATGCACCTTTAACTCAGTTGTATCGTAAAGCACGTGAACTGAAAGGCATTAAAAAAATTCTGATTGGTTCAGGTTTGCGGTATGACTTGGCGGTGTTGAACCCTGAATATGTACGTGAATTGGTGACGCATCATGTGGGCGGTTATTTAAAAATTGCACCAGAGCATACCGAAAAAGGTCCATTATCTAAGATGATGAAACCGGGTATTGGTACGTATGACCGTTTTAAACAAATGTTTGATCGTTTCAGTAAAGAGGCGGGCAAAGAGCAATATTTAATTCCGTACTTTATTGCCGCGCATCCGGGAACGACCGATTACGACATGATGAATTTGGCGTTGTGGCTGAAAAAGAATGGTTTCCGTGCCGATCAGGTACAGACCTTCTATCCATCGCCAATGGCAACCGCTTCGACTATGTATTACACAGGTAAAAACCCACTGGCCAAAGTGGCGCGTTATACCGAAAATGTGGATATTGTCAAAGGCGAAAAACGTCGTCGTTTGCATAAAGCTTTCTTACGTTACCATGATCCAAACAACTGGCCGTTGTTGCGTGAAGCCTTAAAAGAAATGGGACGTGCAGATTTAATCGGAAACTCTAAACAGCACCTGATTCCAACCTATCAGCCGCAAGGCACAGATGGACAGTATCAAACGGCACGTAAGAAAAACTCGACTGTCGCGGGTGATTCACAAAAACGTACGGGGCAAAGTGGTAATCGTGCTCAGAACAGTAATCGTCCGAAGAAAGGGCAAATATTGACTCAGCACACAGGTTTGCCGCCACGTGAAACAGGTGAAAAACGTCCATTTTCACACAAAAAATCTAAGCCAAAATCGAAAGCTTAGTACTTGAAGTTAAGATCCATCAAAAGGCGCTGCAGCGCCTTTTTTGTTTGCTTTTCATTTCATCGGAATTGTCCGACAATCGAATCTGTTAAGCATTGCTTTGTTATTTTTTTGCATGCTATACAGTATTCGTATCTAATGATAAAAACACGCTTAGATGCTACAGCACTTAGACAAAAGGCTGGCTTGTGAAACAAAATTTCTGTTTCTATGATGGTTTTGTCAATGTTTCATGTAGTTTCTTAAATGGAACGTTTAAATATAAAAGCGTGTTATATACTGATTTGATGAAAAAATCGGCATGAAGCCGAAACAACTATAAAAATGATTTTAAGGATTGAATAATGACCATTTATATTTTGATTGGGGTTTTGATACTGATTTTCTTTCTCTTGATGGCGGTTAAGGGCTTGGAAAATAGAGAAAAACCTCAGGACAGTGCACTAAAGCAACGTGCAATTTTTAACTTAAATGAACAGCTGACGTATACACGTTTGCAGGAAATTTTACCTCAACATATCATCTTGGCGCATGTGTCTTTTGATGCCTTGCTGACCACGAAATTTTCACGTACTCGACATAAATACCGCAATATGATGGCCGATTTTGTGGTGTTGGATGCTAATCATCAGGTCGTTGCAATTGTAGCCTTAGATGATTTGTTGATGCTGAAACGTAGCCGCAATGCGCAATACCAAGATGAATTGCTGCGTTTGGCGGGTTATAAAGTGCTGCGTTATGAAGATGTGCCTGAATATCACGAATTGCGTGAAGCTTTTGGGCAGTCACCGTCATCGTATGCAGACTTAGAAGATTTGGATACAGCCTTAAAAAAGTATGATTTTTTAGCGCATTCTGTACGCCATAAAGTGAAGGTATTGGGCTAAACGCTTGCCGCTAAAGTCACTAGATAGACAATATGAATCAGCATGTCGCCATGACATGCTGATTTTTTTAATTGGCTGTGACTCTTGATTTAATCGTGTCTATTTTACGTTGGGTTGCTATTCAGGTTTGACTGCAACCACAGTCATCTCAACCAAAACGTCAGGATGGTATAACTTGGCTTCTACGCAGGTACGCGGTAAAGCTTGTATATCTGCCACCCAAGCATCCCAAACTTGATTCATTGCGGCATAATCGCGCTCAATGTTTTTTAGAAAAATCATCACCGACATGATGTGGCTTTTATCTGTACCCGCATCTGCCAATAAACGATCAATCAGGGCAAGTGTTTGTTGGGTTTGCCCCTCAATATCTTGTTGTGTGTCTTCTGCCAGTTGCCCTGCCAAATGGACTAAATTTCCCGAAATTGCAATTTCAGAATAACGTTTTTGGATATGTAGACGTTGAACAGCCATTGGGTGTGATCCTCGCGCCAAGCGATTAGGTATAAAAAGCGTGAGGTATTATAGAGGCAGGCAAGCACGTGGAAAATATGCAGGCAGTAGTCTGCTTAAAATAAAAAGTAGTTGAATGGAAAATACGAGGAAAAGAGAGACGGTGTATCAAAGCGGCGAAGTGCCAAGCGCAGAGTTGTCCTGTAATCTTCGGATTTGATCGTCACGCCAATCACAGGACAAGTATGCCAAAAGTAATGGTGATTTTTGACATCTCAGCGTATGTACGGATAAATACATCGCGCGCATAGATTACTCTAAAAAGCACAACTGTGAAGGGTAAATTGTCTTATTTTTATTCTTTTGGCTGAAATTTATACAAAAGTTGGCTTTAGTATTCATCGGCAAGTATTGGCTAGGTATGTTTTATGTAGAGCGGGAAGTTTACCGCTTTAAAATCCGTGATATTTATGAGTTGTGATATTTACAGCAAAGATAGTTGTGCTTGTTCATCGGCAGGGCTGAGTTGATACAGACCGACCCCAATTAAACGGAATTGATCCTGTGCGGGAATATGCATTTCGTGAAGCAAAAGTTGCAGGACTTTTTCAAGATCGTTTTTGCTCTCAAGTGGCTGTTTAAAACTTTTGCTATGTTGTAAGATCTGAAAATTTTTGAGTTTCAATTTGGCCGATACGCCACGTGCAACATATTGTTTTTTCACTAAACTGTGCCAAACCTGATCAATCAAGCTAGACCAGTAAGCTGCACATTCGGCTAAGTTTAAGTCATCATCAAAGGTGATTTCTTTGGAAATTTGCTGGCGCTCACGTTCTGCCTGCACAGGACGTTCATCAATCCCTTGGGCAAATAAAAACAGACGTTTTCCATATTTGCCAAAATGATGAATCAACAGGTTTTCTTCAATGTGTTGCAAATCGCCCAAGGTATTTAAATTCAAGCTTTTTAATTTTTCCTGCGTGACTTTACCTACGCCTGGAATTTTCTTTAAGGGTAAGTCCTGAATAAACTGCTGCACTTGACTGGGTTTAATCACGCAAATGCCATTGGGTTTATGCCAGTCCGAAGCAATTTTGGCTAAAAATTTATTCGGTGCGACACCTGCCGAGGCCGTTAAACCTGTACTTTGAAAAATATCTGCCCGAATCCGCATTGCGACTTCAGTTGCGCTTGGAATACCTTGTAAATTTTCGGTGACATCTAAATAAGCTTCATCTAAAGACAAGGGTTCAATAAGTGGTGTATAACGCTGAAAAATCTGATGAATTTGTGCGGAAACCTCACGATAGAGCGCAAAATTAGGCTCGAGCACCACCACCTGCGGGCAGCGTTTGCGGGCTTGTGCCATCGACATGGCAGAACGTAAACCAAACTCACGCGCAGGGTAAGATGCCGCAGCAATCACAGCACGAGGATGATGCGAAGCAATCACCACAGGTAAATGCTGCAATTCAGGACGACTGCGCAGCTCAACAGAGGCATAAAAGGCATCCATATCAATATGAATGATTTTCCGCATGGCACAAACTAGATGAAGCGTTTAGATTTCAACAGTATCGCATGTTTAGGAAGTCGGTTGTAGCATCGGAGCAAGCGGATAAGGCGTGTTGCTATTCAGCAAAATCACCTGTGTCGATTGCTGTTCTGCATAGTCGATCAAACGCTGTAAACTCCGTGGGCTATGGTCGGCAATGCGGGGCAAAAACTCTAAAGGGCGCGCTAAAGGCTGGAAAAAATTATCCCAATGAATTGGAATCACGACACGAGGGCGCAACGTTTCCACAGTTTCATCTAAATAATGCTGTTGAAAAGCAACCGATTGTTTAGAGAGCTGTGCAATCCCTAAAAATAAAGTATCTACCTGCAAGTGTTGTAATTGTTTAGAAATCGCGCCTGTACTGGCTTTGACTAAAATGTTCTGTTCAGGATGCTGAATGTAATAATCAAAACTGCCGCCTTCTTTAAATTCATAAAAACGGGCAGGTAAGGACAATGGTTGTTGAATTTGTTCACCTAAATCATTATTCACAGCGGTGGCAGGGGTATGCTGTGATGGAATAGCCGTAATCTTAAACTTTCCAATCTGTATTGGTTGGGCAGGATTGACAAGGCTTAATCGAGATTCAGGAATTGCGGCACCACGGGCAATGTTCAAACTACTTTCTGAACCGATGATTTGACTGTGTTTGAGTTGCTGCGCCAAAAATGGCAAATCTAGCGTGTGATCATAATGCGAATGGGTGATCAAAATCGCACGTGTGCGTTGTAATTGATGCTGTTGAATCAACTTGTGCAATAAGGCTGGTTGGCTGTCTAACTTGTTCCACATGACTTGTGCAAGAGAGGGGCGACTAAAAAATCCATCAATCAGAATTTGGTTTTCACCATCATCAAACAATAGGGTAGATACGCCAAAATAATGTACTTTTAAGTTGGCATTTGCGGTTTTTGTTGAATATTGCCATGCGGAAAATTGTTCTAGTTTGCCTGCGGGTTGTAATAGGTAAAGCAGTGCGAATCCTGCACAAATGCTGAGCGTAAGAGCAGCCCAAAGCAGCCCTTTCATAATTTTCATGACGGTACTTTTTTATTGTGATGCAGCTATCTTGTTATTTTTTCTGGTTCGGTTCAAGTCTTGTGGGTTGAATTGCGTTGTCTGTTAAAAAATGCTGCCATTGTTTGGTATTGCCATAAAAAACATTTAGGTCGACTGGGGTGTGAATACCTTTTATTTGACCCTGATTGGTATGTTGCCAAAATAACCATTTTGGCTGACCTGCCAGTTGTGGTTTACCCTGATATTCTCTGACCCAAAGGGGTGTTTGCTTAAAGCTTTCAGTTAATACCATATTGTAAAAGGCTTTAGATACATAAAAAATCGGTTGTTTTTCATAATGTTGATATAGCGCATCATGCATGATTTGAATTTCGCGCAGTAACTGTTCTTTGGTGTAAGTGTTGATGCAGTTGCTGTCATATTCTAAGTCAATTACAGGTGGCAAACTGTCAGATTTTTTTGGAACAGTCGCAATAAAGTTTTCTGCCTGAATTGCTCCATCACGGCATAAGCGATAAAAATGATAGGCGCCGACCAAAAAGCCATGTTCACGGGCTTTGAGCCAGTTATCCTGAAATTTATGATCTTTAAAATCGCCTCCTTCGGTGGCTTTTAAATAGACAAAGGCATATTTTTGTGGGGAAATTTTTTGCCACTGAACATCGCCTTGATGATGTGACACGTCAAAGCCTTGAATTGGATATTCTTCGGCTGCCGCAGGTTGTTGGCGCAACACATCCAAATACAATAAAACCGCCAAAACAGCACTGCCAAGCACCGCAATGGTCATACGATAGTGCGGTGTAAAAGCTGAGTTTTTAGCTCGATTTGATGGTTTGCGCATGTTGAAAAAGCTTCGCGGAGCAAAGTCATATCATAACGCGCAGTGCGGTGTAGCACCATGCGCTTTCGGTAATGGCGTTTTAAACAGCCGTGTGTTTGGGGATACTCCAAAACACTAAAAATGCCAAAATATTTAATACACCCAAACAAATTAAAGTGGCATGAAAGGCACTGACTAACTGTTCTGCGCCGTAATAGGCACTAAACATATTCACCAAAGTACCTGCCAATGCCACGCCAATACTCATCGACAGCATCATAATCATGGATAAAAAACTATTGCCGCTGCTGGCATCTTGTTGAGGTAAATCTTTGAGTGTAAAGGTATTCATACCCACAAACTGCAATGAATTAAGCACCCCAAATATAAAAAAATGCAAGGCACGTAACCAAGTCGCAGTTTCAGCAGTGGTCAGCGCAAAACTAGCAATACACGCCCCGACCAATAACGTATTGGTCAGTAAAAACTGCCGATAGCCAAAACGTTGAATTAAAGGCCGAATGATCGGCTTGGATACCAAAGAACCAAGCACAGTTGGAATCATCATCAAACCTGTGATAAATGGTTCAAAACCAAAAGCCACCTGCAGCATGATTGGCATGATAAAAGGCATGGCATTGCCCCCGAAGCGGGCAAAAAAGTTACCTAAAATACCAATGGCATATAAGCGATTTTTAAATAAATCGCTGCGAAATAAGGCATTTTGATGAGTATGGGCATGGCGGGCATAGCATGCTGCGGCAATACCGCCAGCCAAGATTAACGCTAAATTCCAAAGCAGATTATGTTGTGGGTTGGCAAAATTTTCGATGCCTAAAGATAAGCCCGCCATCGCCACAACTAATAGGATAAACCCGAGAAAATCAAAGCTTTTAACTTCAGTTTCAGTCACATTCGGCATGGCTTTAATACAAATCCAACAGCCCAAGATGCCCATAGGAATGTTGATCAGGAAAATCCA
Organism: Acinetobacter sp. AL9; assembly: GCF_041464035.1. Taxonomy (NCBI): domain Bacteria; kingdom Pseudomonadati; phylum Pseudomonadota; class Gammaproteobacteria; order Moraxellales; family Moraxellaceae; genus Acinetobacter; species Acinetobacter sp. AL9. Next base: position 13,616 of record NZ_JAYFSK010000001.1, read on the forward strand.
GTGCCACGTGGCGACTTCGACCAACCAGCCACCCAGCGTTGGACCAATTAAGGGGCCAATCAACCCTGCCAGACTCATCAGGCTCATGGCAGATAAAAACTGAGTGCGTGGAATAATTTTGAGCATCGCCAAGCGCCCGACAGGCAAGAGCAATGCACCACCGATGCCTTGAATCACCCGATAAAATAGTAATTCATTCAGGCTCGCCGCAGCAGCACAACCCAAAGAGGCAAGGGTAAAAATAATAATCGCTGCAAAATAGGTGTTGCGTACCCCAAAACGATCTGCCAACCATCCACTTAATGGAATACACGCTGCCACCGAGAGTACATACGCCACCACCACACTGTGCATCCGCAGCGGGTCTTCCTGCAGGCTATTCGCCATTGCAGGGATTGCTGTATTCACAATGGTGGTGTCGAGCGCCTGCATAAAAAAGCCAATTGAAACCAGAAATACCAAAAGACGGTATTCAGGATGCAGGGCTTGATGGGTCGGTGTTTGGTTCATAACTCGGCAAAATGGACATTTGGTCTAGTTTAAACCATTTTGCAATCTAGCGGACTGCATCTGCAAAAGTATGAAAAGTGTTTGAAAATTCAAGTAAATGCCATGAAATTGTCATCTATTTGTCACCGATTATTCACTTTGAGTTTGTAAGTTGGGTGCATTTAGAAAAATGATGAGTAATTTATGAAAACGAAAATTTCTGCATTAATGTTGGCTTTATTGTCTGTGGGGATGGTGGGCTGTAATGATAATAATGATCCTATTCCTGTAAAAGAAGAAGTTGTTGAAGCAACACCTACAACAATTAGTTTGGAGCGTTTAGGGGAATACGATGCACAAGTTTTTGGTGCGAGTGCTGCGGAAATTCCTACTTATGATGCTGAAAGCAAACGTTTATTTGTAGTCAATGCGAAAAATGGTGTGGTCGATGTACTGGATTTAAGCAACCCAAGTGCACCTGTTAAGCTGAATAGCTTGGATGCCAAGACTCATATGGCGAATTCTGAAGTCAATAGTGTTGCGGTACATCAAGGTATTGTCGCTTTAGCTGTTCAGGCAACACCTAAAACTGATAAAGGCATCGTGGCATTTTTTAAAGCCAAAGACCTGAGCTTTATCAGCAAAGTTGAAGTCGGTGCATTGCCTGATATGTTGACTTTTACTCCAGATGGCAAAAAAGTCTTGGTTGCCAATGAAGGTGAGCCAAATGAAGGTTATAAGATTGATCCAGAAGGTTCAATCAGTATTATTAATCTGACTGATATTAACAAGCCTACTGTAAAAACTGCAGATTTTCAGGCATGGAATACACGTAAGCAGGAATTGCTTGATGCGGGCGTGCGTATTTTTGGGCCAAATGCGACTGTCGCACAAGATTTAGAGCCTGAATATATTGCGGTGAGTGACGATGGTAAAACTGCTTGGGCAAGTCTACAAGAAAACAATGCTATTGCTGTGATTGATTTGATTCAAGACCAAGTGGTCGATATTTTCCCCTTGGGCTATAAAGACTTTGGCTTAGCTGCAAATGCTTTAGATGCAGGTGATCGTGATTGTGTTGTTGGTAAGCAAGACTATAACGGTAAAACGATTACAGCCTGTGCTAAAAATGAGGGGATGATTAATATTCAAGCTTGGCCAGGCTTATATGGCATGTATATGCCAGATGCAATTGCGCAATATCAAGCCAATGGACAAAGCTACTTGGTCACTGCCAATGAAGGTGATGCGCGTGAATGGTTGGTTGATGAAGACTTATATTTTGGTACGGATGAAATAACTCAGGGTTATGCAGAAGAAATTCGTGTTAAACACTTATTCAATAATAAAGGCTTCAGTACCAATGGCGATTATGCAGCGCATTTACGTCTATTAAAGTCAGGGGTTAAAGGCGCAAAGCTTGATTCAAACGTATTTAAAGCATGTACCACTACAGATGCCAATGAAGTTTGTGCAGATAATTTAATTAAAGATTCACAATTGGGTCGTTTGACGATTACTTGGACGCAAGGTTACAAGAAAGATACAAATGGTGAGCCTGTGCTAGACAGCGATGGTTTCATGACCTATGACAAACTATATGCTTATGGTGGCCGCTCGTTCAGTATTGTAGATCCTAAAACCAAAAAAATTGTTTGGGACTCAAAAAATGACTTTGAACGTAAAGCTGCTGAATTATTTCCAGAATACTTTAATACCAATCATGAAAAATTAAGTATAGATGATCGTAGTGACAATAAAGGCCCTGAGCCTGAAGGCATTGCTTTAGGTAAAATTGGTCAAAAAACTTTTGCCTTTATTGGGTTGGAGCGTATGGGTGGCATTATGGTGTACGACATTACCCAACCGACACAAGCATCTTTTGTTGAGTATTTTAATGATCGTAAGTTTGGTGAAACCCGTACATCTTTCGATGCAGAAGGTAATGAGGTTACCGTTGAAAATTCAAATCTCGGTCCCGAAGGTTTGATCTTTATTGCAGCCAAAGACTCGCCTAACGGCAAGCCACTGTTAGTTGTGGGTAATGAAGTCAGTGGAACTACTGCCGTCTACCAAATCAAGCTTAACTAACAGCATTGCAAAATTAGAAATCTATTAAAGAGGGCACTTTGGTGTTCTCTTTTTTGTGCTGTAAAAACCAATGAACAGTGAATTAAAAAAAGCGAGTCACCGACTCGCTTTCACTTTCATTTTTATTGCTATTTCATGTAGCTAAAAAAGTTCAACCCACAAAATGACGTGGAGAATCCAAATTCTTCAAGGCATTAATAATTTTATGGGAGTGGTTACACACGATCAGTTTAGCGCGGTGCTGTGGTGGTAAAAAACCTTCGTGCACCGCATGATCTAACTGCTGAATCAGCGCATCATAAAAGCCATTTACATTATATAAAATCATCGGTTTTTGGTGCTGATTCAATTGCCCCCAAGTGGCAATTTCCAAAATCTCTTCAAAAGTACCCAAGCCGCCTGGCAACGCCACAAAAGCACTGGCGCGATCTGCCATCATCGCTTTACGCTCATGCATGCTTTTGACTACGTGTAACTCGGTTAAATTACTGTGGGCAATTTCATAATCCAGCATAAATTCAGGAATTACTCCCACCGCTTGCCCACCATGTTGCACAACGGTGTCGGCAACCAAACCCATTAATCCAATACTCGCACCGCCGTAGACCATACCAAAACCTTGCTCGGCCAGTTTTCTTGCCAGTTGTACTGCTTTTTCCTGATAAATCGGGTTATTGCCAGAGCGCGAACCACAGTACAGTGCCACCAAAGGTTGAGAGGTTTGAGGAGATGGATTATTGATATATTGGGTCATTCTTAATTCGCTATTCATTTATTTTCTTCACCATAGCATGTTCTTTTTGTTGGCTCTAGCTTAGTGCTCAAATATGACAAACCCGTCAGTATGCAGTGTTCAATTTGCAAAGATTTGTGAAAGTGCTGCATTGGCGTGGATGATGTCGCAAAAAGGGGATGAATCTGAGCGCAAACTTTCCTATACTCAAAGCTTGTCTGACAACTATAGAATCGTCATGGACAGTGGTAGTAGTCGCACCGAACGAATATTTTTAAATTACATGCTGTGCCAACCAGAGCAAGCAAACTTATCTTTTCAGTGTCATCGCCGTGTGGCACGTTTGACCCATGATATTCAGGAGAAGAGCGCATGATCTTTGAATGGATGTCTGACCCCGCTGCGTGGGTTGGGTTATTGACCCTGATCGTACTCGAAATTGTATTAGGCATTGATAACTTGGTGTTTATTGCCATTTTGGCAGAAAAGTTACCGCCAGAACAACGCAATACGGCACGGGTGGTGGGCTTGCTTCTCGCCTTGGGGATGCGCCTGATTTTACTCGCCTCTATCGCGTGGGTCGTCACTCTGACCCAACCACTGTTTCATATTTTTGAACATCCTTTCTCTGGACGTGACCTGATTTTACTGTTTGGTGGTGTGTTCCTGTTGTTTAAAGGCACCATGGAACTGCGCGAACGCATTGAAGGCAAACCAGCACTAAAAGAAGAAAACCCTGTACACGCGACTTTCTGGATGGTGATTGTGCAGATTGTGGTGCTAGATGCGGTGTTCTCACTCGACAGCGTGATTACCGCTGTGGGCATGGTGCAGCATTTATCGGTCATGATGATTGCGGTGATTATCGCCATTGGCATTATGTTGTGGGCCTCTAAAGCGCTCATGGACTTTGTCAATAAGCATCCTACCGTGGTGATTCTATGCCTGTGCTTCCTGATGATGATTGGTTTCTCATTGGTGGTGGAAGGCTTTGGCTATCACATTCCAAAAGGCTATTTATATGCCGCCATCGGCTTCTCGGTGATGATTGAATTCCTGAACCAAACCATCCGCAGAAATCAGGAAAAAACCGTGACCACCACCGATTTACGCTACCGTACTGCTTCGGCTGTGATGCGGATGTTAGGTGGCAAAAGTCAAAATACGACAGAAAGCAGTCATATCAACGAAGATGTTTTGGCTACCCGCGCCTTTGCTGATGAAGTCTTTGATGCTGAAAATGGCGTCTATCACAGCGTGATGGTACAAGGAGTGTTGGGCTTATCTGAGCGTCCTGTAAAATCGGTGATGACGCCACGTCCTGAACTGGAATGGATTGATTTAGACGAAGATGATGCCTCAATTCGCAGCCAATTATTAAGTATGACCCATTCACGAGTGATTGTGGCACGTGGTGAACTGGACAATATTTCAGGCATTGTCTTAACCCATAAAGTTATGAATCAATACATTGAAACAGGTGTACTGGACTTTGAAACACATTTGCGTGAACCCGTAATTGTGCATGAAAATGCCCAAGTTTTGATGGTGATGGAGCAATTGCGTCAAGCACCGCTGCAAATGGCGATTGTGCTGAATGAATACGGCTCGATTGAAGGCGTTGCCACACCTATTGATATTCTGGAAGCAATTGCAGGTGAATTCCCAGATGAAGATGCACTCGAAGCCAGTGCTGAAAGTTTGGAAGATGGCACATTATTGCTAGATGGTTCCATTGATATTCGCCACGTATCTTTATTATTAGGTCGTGATTTGGTGGATGAAAGCGAGCAATATTCAACTTTATCAGGCTATATTTTATTCCATTTGGGACGTTTGCCTGAAAATGGTGAGAAATTGCTTTCCGATGGTTATGTTTTTGAAATTGTGACCATGGATGGACATAAAATTGAAAAAGTGCATTTGATTCAGCAGGAATCTTCAAGCGCATCATAAACTGAACGCCAAACTGCATTTCAGTCTTGTGCTTCCGCTAAAATAGCCTGCATTGTCAGGCTGTTTTGGGGCTGTTGCCATTGCAAATATAGACGAAGTGTCAACAGACCCTATTATTGATTTAAATTTCTGGAATTTTCTATGCATCACTTGGCATGTCCGTGCGGGCAAGGCGATTATCAATACTGCTGCCAACCTTTACATGTGGGGCAGGCACATGCAGAAACCGCGAGCCAACTCATGCGTTCACGCTATAGCGCTTTTGCCTTGCAACAAATTGATTATATTGTGCAAACTACTGCGCTAGGACAACAGGCAAGTTTGGATGTTGACGCAATTGCAGATTGGAGCAAGTCGAATCAATGGTTAAAGCTCGAAGTGCTGAATAGCAATGAAAAGCTAGATAAAAGCCATGCCCAAGTTGAATTTAAAGCCCATTACCACGATGCCAAGCAGACGCAAATTCACCATGAAATTTCCCATTTTGTGCAACATCAGGCCCGTTGGTATTTTCTAGATCCGACCACAGGGCAACAGCCGACTATGAAACAGCCGTGTATTTGTGGTTCGGGTAAAAAATTTAAGCAATGTTGTGCGCAATTTTTATAACTTTATCTTGGTTTTTCGCTTATTATAACGCGCATCTATTGGCCTAGTGAAAGAAGGGCAAGTCCATGTTGTTGTTGGTCATTTACTTAATCGCGATTACCGCAGAAGCGATGACAGGCGCATTGTCTGCAGGGCGTCGCAGCATGGATTGGTTTGGTGTCACCTTAATTGCCTGTGTCACCGCATTGGGCGGTGGTTCGGTGCGAGATGTGTTATTGGGGCATTATCCGTTGACTTGGGTCAAACATCCTGAATATTTGGTGCTGACCTGTATTGCGGCTTTTATCACTATTTTAATTGCCAAATGGATGCGTCATTTACGTTCCATTTTCTTGGTGCTCGATGCTTTAGGTTTAATTGGCTTCACCATTATTGGTTGCCAAATTGCTTTGGAAATGGGGCATGGTTTTGTAGTGTCTGCCGTTGCAGGTGTTTTAACAGGTGTGTCAGGCGGGATTCTGCGTGATATTCTGTGTAACGATGTGCCTTTGGTGTTCCGTCGTGAGCTATATGCCAGTATTTCTTTTGTTTCCGTAATTTGCTATTGGTTGTGTATCGAAATCGGTTTATCGCTTGAATTAACCGTGATCGCAACACTTATTTTTGGTTTTACCTTGCGTTTGATTGCGATTTATTTTGGCTTAGAAATGCCTAAATTTATTTATCAGGATGATGATGAACATTCAGCATCCTCTAAAGATGAAACCTAATTGGTTATAAGAATTGTATTGAATATCTAAATAGAAGCGAACCGATCACTAGATCGGTTTTTTAATGCTATCCACATCCTGTCAATTCATAGTATAAAAATACAACAGCAGTTGTGTTTTAGCCCATATCCTTTTAGCCAACTTAAAGAGTGTGTTATGGATTTAGTTTCGCGTGTGCAACGTCTACCCATTGGAAAATTCCACTATAGCCTACTGGTGGTGATTGGTTTGGGCTGGATGTTTGATGCCATGGATACAGGACTGATCTCCTTTATTTTGGCAAAAATGGCAGAAGACTGGAGCATGACCCCTGCCGAAAAAGGCATGGTGGTGTCAATTGGCTTTGTCGGAATGGCCATTGGCGCAGTCTTTTCAGGTGGTCTGGCCGATAAAATTGGACGTAAAACTGTATTTGCCACCACCTTGGTGATTTACAGTCTAGCTACTGCCGCTTGTGCCTTTGCGCCGAATTTAACTTGGTTACTGGTCTTTCGCTTTATTGTCGGTTTAGGTTTGGGCGGGCAGCTTCCCGTAGCGGTGACTTTGGTCAGTGAATACATTCCTGCGCATGTGCGTGGGCGTTTTATTGTATTGCTGGAAAGTTTTTGGGGCTTGGGGTGGTTATGTGCGGCATTGGTTTCTTATTTTGTGATTCCAAAATTTGATTGGCATACAGCATTTTTAATCGGTGGTTTGCCTGCCTTATATGCCTTGGTTATCTGGAAAAAAGTCCCTGAATCTATCCCTTATCTGATCAATCGTGGTCGTATTGCCGAAGCACATGCACTGGTACAAAAGTTTGAGCGTCAATGTGGGGTAGAAGTCATTGAACAGATTGAAGTTCAGCCTGTTGCCGCCAAACAGCATATCTCTTTTACCCAATTATGGTCGGGGCCATTTGCACGCCGTAGTTTAATGCTGTGGGTGATTTGGTTTGGCATTGTCTATTCCTATTATGGCATTTTCACTTGGTTGCCAAGTCTGTTGGTGCAGCAAGGCTACAGCATCGTACAGTCATTTGAATATGTGTTGGGCATGATTTTGGCGCAATTGCCCGGTTATATTGCAGCTGCTTGGCTGGTCGAAAAATTAGGGCGCAAAGCTACACTAGCTGGTTTTATTGGCATGTGTGCCGTATCGGCTTATTTCTTTGGTCAGGCCGACAGTGTAGCGATGATCATGTTCTGGGGTTGTTTGATGTCGTTCTTCAACTTGGGCGCATGGGGTGTGCTATACACTTATACTCCTGAACAATATCCAACCAATATTCGTGCTTTTGGTTCAGGTTGGGCCTCGGCCATTGGACGCATGGGTGGTATTGTCGCTCCAATGGTGGTCACGCACATGATGGTTATGCAAAATGGCTTTAGTTATGTCTTTATGATGTTTACAGCGGTTTTATTGGCCGTTGCCTTGGTGATTGTGGTGTTGGGTGAAGAAACCAAAGGCAGAACTTTAGAGTCGATAGGTTTGTAAAATAACCACCAGCCATCGTATATTTTGCATTGCTGTTTTTTATAAAATGAATATTTTTACGGCATAAGACACAAATTGTCGCAGAGCATCCTTACTAGCCCTTGTGCAGGATGCTGCTGCGGCATAGCATAAGCCGATTGATACAAAAACAAATGATTTAGGACGACAGGTTTTATGACAAGCCTTGCGCATCATGCAACAGAAAACCGTTCCGTAGCAGAATTTACTGAACGTGCATACCTTAACTATGCCATGTACGTGATTATGGATCGTGCATTACCCCATATCAGCGATGGTTTGAAACCTGTACAACGCCGTATTGTGTACGCCATGAGTGAGCTTGGACTCAAGCACAGCGGCAAACCGAAAAAATCGGCCCGTACCGTAGGGGATGTATTGGGTAAATACCATCCACATGGTGATTCTGCTTGTTATGAAGCTATGGTGTTGATGGCGCAGCCGTTCAGTTATCGTTACCCATTTATTGAAGGGCAGGGCAACTGGGGGTCACCCGATGATCCTAAATCCTTTGCCGCCATGCGTTATACCGAAGCCAAACTATCGCAATATAGTGAAGTACTTTTGGCGGAATTGGGGCAAGGTACTTGTGATTGGCAAGATAACTTTGATGGCTCATTAAAAGAACCTGTCAATTTGCCTGCGCGTGTACCGAATATTTTGCTTAACGGCACCACAGGTATTGCCGTGGGAATGGCGACCGATATTCCACCGCATAACTTGCGTGAAGTGGTGAAAGGCACAATTGCCCTGATTCGTAACCCAAATTTAACCGACGAAAAAGTTGCAGAATATATTCCTGCACCAGATTTACCGACTAAAGCTGAAATTATTACCCCACCTGAAGAATTGCTGAAAATGCAAAGTACAGGTCGTGGTAGTTACCGTATGCGTGCGGTGTACAGCATCGAAAAAAATGAAATCGTGATTACCGAATTGCCGTATCAGGTTTCGGGTTCAAAAATCATTACCCAAATTGCCGATCAAATGCAGGCGAAAAAACTGCCGTTGGTGAGCGATGTGCGTGATGAATCTGACCATCAAAACCCAACCCGTTTGGTGATTGTACTCCGTTCTAACCGTATTGATGCCGAAGCGGTGATGAGTCACTTGTTTGCCACGACCGATTTAGAATCGAGCTATCGTGTCAATATGAACATGATTGGCGCAGATGGTCGTCCGCAGGTGAAATCGATTCGTCGTATTTTGCTGGAATGGATTGAGATTCGTAAAAATACCGTCACACGTCGTTTGCAATATCATCTTAATAAAATCGAAAAGCGACTGCACATTTTGGCAGGTTTGCTGATTGCCTATTTAGATATTGATACCGTGATTCGGATTATTCGTGAAGAAGATCATCCTAAAGCCGAGTTGATGGCGCATTTTGGTATTGATGAAATTCAGGCCGAAGCCATTTTGGAGTTAAAGCTACGCCATTTAGCCAAGCTTGAAGAAATGGAAATTCGCCGTGAACAAGAAGAATTAGAAGCACGCGCTGCCATTATTCGTGAACAATTGGCGAATCCTGAATCATTGAAAAACTTAATTATCAGTGAGTTGAAAGAAGACGCGAAAAAATTTGGTGATGATCGTCGTTCACCGATTGTATTGCGTGCCGAAGCGACTGCGATTAATGAACAAGATATGCTACCTGCCGACCCTGTGACGGTGGTGTTGTCTGAAGCAGGCTGGATTCGTTGTGCCAAAGGGCATGAGGTCGATGCGGAAAATCTAAACTTCCGTGCGGGTGATCAATATCTCAGTCATGCACAAGGCAAATCCAATCAGCGCGTCTATATTTTAGATGATACGGGACGCAGTTATGCGTTGCCAATTAATAGCCTGCCTTCGGCACGTGGCTTGGGCGAACCATTAAGTTCAAAACTTGCTCCGGCCAGTGGTGTTGGCTTTAAACAATTGCTGATTGCCGATGATGAGACTGAAATTCTAGCAGCCAGCAGCAAAGGTTACGGCTTTAAAACGCAGGCCAAACAGTTAGATACCAGTGCCAAAGCAGGTAAAGCATTCCTGTCTTTGCCTGAACAATCGACAGTGATGAACTTGCAAATGATTGAACACGCGAGTCATGTTGCACTGCTCAGTTCAGCAGGGCGTTTACTGGTGATTGAGCTGTCAGAATTGCCAATTTTGAATAAAGGTAAAGGTAATAAATTGATACAACTTGAGGAAAAAGATCAGTTGGTGTCTATGTTGCCTTTAAGTTTAGATGAAGCAATTCAAGTATTTGCAGGACAGCAACAACTCAAACTCAAAGGTGATGATTTGCTGAAGTATGTGGCGAAGCGCGGCACAAAAGGTCAGCTCCTACCACGTGGTTACCAAAAAGCAAATAAACTGTTAATTCAAAGATAATACTAGCGTTTTTTAAGCAAAATACGTTATATATGGTTTGTGTTCGTGAAAATGGATGCAATACAGGACATAAACAAGCAAACAACGACGTCTTGTATTGAGAAAAATAGTTTAAAACTAAGGATTATTGATTGGAGAAATTGGCATTATGGAAAAGATTTGGTTTGCTGAATACCAAAAGAGAGGAATTCCAGAAACTGTAGAACTGCCTGCAGAAAATACGTCACTCGTAGACATTTTTGAACGTAATTTCCAAAAATTTGGTTCACGTGATGCCTTTATCTTTATGGATAAAGTTTTAAGCTTTAGTGAACTAGAAGAAGCTAGCCGTAAATTTGCAACCTATTTACAAAGCTTAGGTTTGGCACCAGGCTCGCGTGTTGCCGTAATGATGCCGAACGTACTTCAATATCCAGTGGTTGCATTAGCGGTGTTGCGTGCAGGCTTAGTATTGGTGAACGTGAACCCACTTTATACTTCACGTGAGTTAGAGCACCAATTAAATGACTCTGGTTCTGAAGTTTTAGTGATTATCGAAAACTTTGCATCGGTTTATCAGGCAATTAATGGTAAAACTCCTGTGAAGCATGTGGTTGTTGCTTCTGTGGGCGATATGTTAGGTGCATTAAAAGGTACCTTGGTGAATTTTGTTTTACGTTCAGTGCGTAAGCAAATTCCAGCATGGAACATTCCGGGTCACATTAAATTTAATGCAGCAATTTCCAAAGTGAGCCCAAGCAACTACAAACGCCCAAGCTTAACTTTAAGTGATACTGCTGTGTTGCAATACACAGGTGGTACAACAGGTGTATCTAAAGGTGCAGAATTAACGCATCGTAACCTTGTGGCAAACATGCTGCAATGTGATGGTATTTTCCAAAGTAAATTTGGTGCGAAAGATGGTCAGCCAGATGATCGTATTTTCTGTGCGTTGCCGCTTTATCACATTTTTGCATTTATGGTGTGCGCGCTTTACGGCATGTACAAAGGTCAGGCAAACGTCTTAATTCCAAACCCGCGTGACTTACCTGCGGTGATGAAAGAATTACGCAAATATCAACCAACTTTCTTCCCTGCGGTGAATACTTTATTCAATGCGCTTGTGAATAATGAAGAGTTTAAACAGCTTGATCACAGTCGATTGAAAATGGCGATGGGCGGGGGTATGGCAGTATTACCATCAACTGCTGAAGCATGGAAAAAAGTCACAGGCACCAACATTATTGAAGGTTATGGCTTATCTGAGACTTCACCTGTGGCAACGGCTAACCCACCTACATCTGACGAATTTAGTGGTACCATTGGTATTCCATTGCCATTAACTGAAGTGGCTATTTTGGATGATGACGGCAATGAAGTTGCACTAGGTGAGCAAGGTGAAATTTCAATCCGTGGTCCACAAGTCATGAAAGGCTATTGGAACCGTCCAGATGAAACCGATAAAGTGATGATTAATGGTTTCTTCCGTACAGGTGACATTGGTATCATGGATTCACGTGGCTATGTGAAAATTGTAGACCGTAAAAAAGACATGATTTTGGTATCAGGCTTTAACGTGTATCCATCTGAAATTGAAGAAGTGATTGCGAAGCATCCGAAAGTATTGGAAGTGGCAGCCATTGGTGTGCCAGATGAAAAATCAGGTGAAGTGCCAAAACTGTTTGTGGTGAAAAAAGATCCATCATTGACCACAGAAGAAGTATTAGCGTTCGCTAAAGAGAACTTAACTGGCTATAAACGCCCACGTTATGTGGAGTTTATGGATGAATTGCCAAAATCGAACGTAGGCAAAATCTTGCGTAAAGATTTGCGTAAAACTGCGTAATTCATTCTGCTTTGAAATAAAAACGCCCCCGAAAATTCAGGGGCGTTTTTTTATATGCTTAGAAAATTGATTGCTTCTTGTTCAACATAGATGAAGTATTAACAGACCCTACTCTTTCATCAGCCAACGGTCAAAGTAACGACGCCCAACACCCACAATACCCAAGAAAATAAACATCGCACCAAATTGGCGACTAAAACCTGATTGATTAAAACTGCCATAACTTAAAATATTATCAATTAAGCAATACACCACAATCACAATAATCCAGTGCCAGAGCGGTAAGCGCTTAATCCCCACCGCATAAAACGCCACCCAAAGCACAACGAAGGTAAAAATGGTCGACCATACGTTCATGTTGGCGCAAATCACCATCAATAAAAATGCCACAATAGGCAACACAATTTTTAAAACACGATCCACTCGCAGTTGATGTTGGCGCTGCTTTTCAAGTACATCTAACATTTCCTTTTGATCTGGGCTGACCATAATGGATCCTTTATATAATTGCTTAAAACATGCTATTTAACAAAATTTATTCAAGAAATGCCATGTTATGATAAGTTCTCAATACAGTTTATGAGAAAAAATTGATGCAAAGCATAAGTGGAATTGTTTATCTAATTATAATTGCTTGCTTATTGCCGTATGTCTTTGCTGTTGTCGCAAAAATGGCAGGCGGCTTTAAACGCGAAGATAACCAAAATCCACGTGAATTTTTAGCCAAAACTACAGGTTTAGCTGCACGTGCTAACGCCGTTCAGCAAAACAGTTTTGAAAGCCTGCCTTTATTTATTGCTGCAGTGCTCATGGCGGAATATATGGTCATCCCACAAGTGGTGGTGATGATGTTTGGTATTGCTTATATTGTGCTGCGCATTATTTATGGAATTTGTTATTTAGCCAATTGGGCGACGCTGCGTTCAATTGTTTGGATGCTGTCTTTACTTTGCCCAATTTGTATTTTACTGATGGTGATTAAACTGACCTGATCAAGTCATGTCTGAAAATATGTATTTTTGCCTTGCAGATGTATAATCGCGCAGTAATTCAGGACAGAAAACCGTTATAATTGACGCGGTTTTAAAAAGATTTAACTTGTTTAAGAGTGATGCTATGAGCTACAGCAATATCCCTGCGGGTAAAGATGCACCAAATGACATCTATGTGATCATTGAAATTCCTGCCAATGCAGCGCCAATCAAATACGAAATTGACAAAGATTCTGATGCATTATTTGTAGACCGTTTCATGGGTACAGCAATGTTCTACCCAGCGAACTACGGTTATGTGCCAAATACACTTTCATTGGATGGTGATCCGCTAGACGTATTGGTTGTGACTCCACACCCAGTAGAGCCAGGTTCTGTGATTCGTTGTCGCCCAGTGGGTAAATTGAACATGGAAGATGATGGTGGTATTGATGCGAAATTGGTTGCCGTTCCGCACGAAAAATTAACCCCAATTTATAAAGATGTTCAAGAATATACGGATCTTCCACCATTATTGATCAGCCAAATTGAACACTTCTTCCAGCACTATAAAGACTTAGAGCCAGGCAAATGGGTGAAGTTAAGTGGTTGGGAAGGTGCTGATGTTGCGAAACAAGAAGTATTGAACTCAATTGAAGGCTACAAAGCTGCAAATCCATAATTTGCACGTAGCCTGTTCAGTGTTCAAATGAAAGCTGAAATGTAAAAAAACCTGCACAGAATATGTGCAGGTTTTTTTATTGGGTTGGCTATTCCGAGAAATTAGAATAATTTCACAGGAATATCTAACCAGATACGCCATTCGTTTGTTGAGCCAATAGCATTACTGACATAATTTCCTTTCGCATTGTTATACGTATCGCTTGCACGTAAGTAAGAGTGACGTAAGCGTAAGCTTGCATCTTTGAATGCACCCGATTGAACCGTATATTTCACTTGGTTAAAGAATTCATGTTCTTCAGCTTGGTCGATAATTTGTGCTGGATTATTTATTTCGGCTACATCAATATCCCAACCATAAACGAATGCTGTTGTCCAGTTTAGACCTGGAAGACCATGGTTTTTAAAATTATAGTTGTACTGTAAGCCAACAGATTTTTCATCGTTACCATTAAAGTCGGATAAGTATGAGTTTGGTACATAAATGCTTTGTAGACCATCTTCGTTGTAAGCATAGTCGTAACCTATGTTGCCCGCATTATCTTGGTATGCAAGCATCAAATTGTGTGCATCTCTGTTATAGCTTGCAGATACACCCCAAATTGAGTTAGTCAATTCTTCAGTCGCACTGCGTGGATCAGTTGTTGCTGCTCCAACTTTCCATTTAGTATTGTAACCCATTGCATCTAAAGTTACGGTCGCACCATTTGCTGTAGGAAAGCTATAATTTACATTCCCATAGTGACGATCTAATTTATCTTTAACTTCCACACCATAATAAGAAGTATTTACTTGGTCGTTAAATTTGTATTTCGCACCCCAGAAAATAGCACTATCCAAACCTTGTTGGTCTGAGCTGATGTCATTTGACCATTGGTTTTTAGTGAATTTACCACCGATTAACGTCAAGTCTTTAATTTCGTTACTTTCAATATAAAGACCAGTGTAGTATTCAGGTGTTAAGCGTGCTGTATTGCTTGCAATTACTGGAATTTCAGATACTTGCGTACCATATTTAGCTGTTGTATTTGATACACGTGCTTTCACATAAGCACCGCCACGCGCCCAATGATCGTAAGCATCTTTAGTGCCATCAGCATTTAATTGATCGTGTACAGGAATCATACCATTGCCCGTATGACCATTTTCACCTAGCTTGAATGAAGCATCACCAATAACGCCCACACCAAAACCAACTACACCTTTGGTAAAGCCAGAATCTAATTTCACGATTGCAGTTTGCGCAAATGAACTTGTATCTGTACCAGGTTTTACATCTTTATAGTCACGGGTTAAATAACCTGTACGGAATAAAACTGAACCGTTAGCGTCTTCTACAAAGCCTTTAGATTCACTTTGTTCGCTAGCAAATGCAGTTGAAACAAGCGCTGCGTTGATCAGCAACGCAAGTGTTAATTTTTTAGATTGCAGCATTGGGAGATGGCCTCATGCAGTAAATGTGTAGTTGAAACGTAGGCGAATTGTATCGCTATTTATGCGCGAAAATATCACTTTTAAAGCACTTATGACACTAAAGTTAAGCATTTTTTCGATAAACTGTGGGGTCATTAAAAATCTTGATTTTATAAAAGTTGAATAATTATTTTAATTTCTAGTAAAAATAAAAACATAATTTTAAATTTATTGAATTGCTGTAATTTACCAAAATGAAGCGCATCTGAAACTTTTTTGTAACTCGCACATTAAAAATACAGTTTGTTTAATATTTCAACAGTTTAAAGTGTGATAAAAGGTCGTAAAACACAACATAAGCCTTAAAATGGCGTGAAATTTTTTCTGTGATGCAGTTATCTTTTGAGTCTAACTTTGGATGATAGGTGAGTTGGAAAATGAATTTATAAATCTTTATTTGAATTAAGAGTATAAAAATTACATTTTATTTAAGCTTTGAGTAATAGCTTTTGGCTATTACGGATTTCATGTGAAACATCGGTGTTTGGTTTTGGGCGCTGCTATGCAAATTGAGCGGTTTAAGAGGGTGCTTTCTAGATAACTTTTATGTGGTCGTTGCTTTCCGATCATTAAAATTATCCTATCGTTTCCGTAATTGAATTCTTTTGATGTGAAGATTGAAGTGCCACGTTGCATGTTGATGTCAAATTTTGGTGCAAAAATATATTGCAGTTTTGGGCTAGAGATTTCTACCTGCAGACTGAGTTTTGACAGTTGATGGTGTAGGGATGAACAGGATAGGCCTGACTTTCTATTTTTTGATCAGGATAGGCTTGTGATTCTTGACTGCACTTTTTTAGGTATGTGATTTAGCTTTATTGCTATGCAAGGATGCAAAAAATAATCATAGCACTGTGTAAATTCATGTTTAAAGTGCAGTGGTTATAAGACGAGTATTGATGCAAATCAAAATTCATTCCAATCAAAATAAAAAACACACTAAAAATAATTGATGTATAACAATAGTTTAAATTTATATCTATTGCTTTTAAACGTAAAATTGCTGTTCTGAATTTCATCGTTGGCATAGAGTTTGCAATTCCTTCATTGAGTCAAAAAAAATAGACAAAGGCATCTCATCCGATGCAGGGGGAATCTAAAATGAAATTCGTACTTCAAACACTTTCTTTGGCGATGTTCGCAGCCACATCAAGTCTCAGCTTTGCTGCAGAAAATGCGACAGGCATGTCGTTTAGCGGGACAGCAGCCTTAACCAGTGATTATCGCTATCGTGGTTTAACTCAAACTTTTAATGATCCCGCAGTGCAAGCAGGTTTTGCTCTCAGCCATGATTCTGGCGTGTATGCAGGCGTGTGGGGTTCCAATGTCGATTTTGGTGGTACGGCACATTTAGAGCTTGACCCTTATATGGGCTATACCACAAGCCTAGATTATTTTGCCAGCAAACCCATTTTGGATGTGGGTTTTTGGTATTACGCTTACCCAAGTGAGAGCGATTTAAACTGGCTCGAAGCTTATGCAAAATTAGGTTTTAGTGATGTTTTGTTTAAAGATGCCAGCTTATTAACAGCCATTAACTACAGTAATGATTTCTTAGGTGGTGACACCGATGCTTGGTATTTCAATGCCACTTATACCGCACCCATTGGAAGTACCAGCTTTTCTGGGATTGCTGGATTAGGTTACACCCAAGCAGATGACTTTGATTTTGGCGGTGGAAAAGACAGCTATGTAGATTGGAAAGTCGGTGTAAGCTATAACTTTGCTTCAGTTGAAGGTTTATCTGCTGAATTGGCTGCTGTAGGAACTGATATTGATACCGATGGTTTTTCGCATGCGGCAAAGCGTGGCGTTGAAACAGGAGCTGTATTTACTTTAACTAAAGCCTTCTAAAGATACGGCTACGACGATAAATAAAAGCTCCAGTTAGGAGTGAAACTTAAAACAATAAAAACAACTCGCCCATTGTACAGGCATGGCAATGGGCTATTTTCATCTCTTAGACTTTTAATCAGATTCTTAATCGAACTCTTAATTAGACTTTCAATCAGGCTTCATGGGCACGATAAGACAGTGCTTCACTCAAATGTGGACTTTGAATCTGTTCACTTTGGGCTAAATCTGCAATGGTGCGTGCCACTCGTAACACCCGATGATACGCACGTGCCGATAAGTTCAAACGCTGCTGCGCAATGGCTAAAATATTTTGCGCAGTATCATCTAAATGTGCAAATTGCTCTAATTGTTTGGGACTGAGCGCCATGTTTAAACACTCTTGGCGTTGCAATTGTCGTGTATATGCTTGAATGACACGGCTTCGCACGGTTTCAGAATTTTCCACTGGTCGGGTATCCTGTAATTCATGTGCTTGCAGAGGTGGTACATCAATGTGTAAGTCGATACGATCCAACAACGGTCCTGAAATACGGTTTTGATAGCGTTTAATACTTTCTGCAGAACACTGACAGCGCACATCTTGATTAAAAGCATAACCACAAGGGCAGGGATTCATGGCAGCAATCAGTTGAAAGTTGGCTGGAAAGGTAATTTGCCGAGAGGCGCGGGAAATCACAATTTCTTTGGACTCTAAAGGTTGGCGCAGCACTTCTAACACTTTTTTATCAAATTCAGGCAATTCATCTAAAAATAAAACGCCTAAATGCGCCAAGGTAATTTCACCAGGTTTGGGATATGAGCCTCCACCGACCAATGCCACAGCAGAAGCGGTATGATGCGGCGCACGGAAAGGACGCTGTCCAAACGTATGCGGGCTATTCGCCACAGAATAGATGCTGGCAACTTCTAAATTTTCCTGCATATTCAATGGCGGTAAAATACTGGAAAGCCTAGATGCCAATAAGGTTTTGCCTGTACCGGGTGGGCCTTTGAATAGCAATGAATGTCCACCTGCAGCCGCAATTTCCAAAGCACGTCGTGGGCGCAACTGTCCTTTAACATCGACTAAATCAAAGGCGGAATGTGATAACTGTGGTTGGGCAGTCGCGGTGACTTTATTTAAAGGCTGGCTTTGTGCCAAATGTTCGCAAACTTGTTTTAAATGTGTGGCGGCAAAGACTTCAAAGTCAGGCAATTGAGCAGCTTCTTGTGCATTTTGTTCAGGTAAAACCAAACGATGCTGTGCCTGTTGGCAGGCAATCGCAATACTGAGTGTGCCTGTGGTGGGACGCAATTGACCATCTAAAGCCAATTCTCCAATAAACTCTAAACTTTCAGTGCTTTGTTCGGGCAATTGTCCCGAAGCAATTAAAATGCCTAAAGCAATGGCTAAGTCCAAACGCGAACCATCTTTGGGCAAGTCGGCAGGCGCTAAATTAATAGTTAGGCGTTTGGTCGGAAATTGAAAACCACTGTTAATAATGGCAGAGCGTACCCGATCTTTACTCTCACGTACGGCAGCTTCGGCTAGACCGACAATGGTTAAAGAAGGTAAGCCTTGACTCAGATGGACTTCGACTTCAATTGCAGGGGCGTGCAAGCCGAGCAGCCCCCGCGTATACACTTTGGCAAAAGACATTTTTATGATGATCCGTTTTGGTGCGTTATTTTTATAATGTTTGGTTTTTGTATTTATGCACTCAATTGGTGCTTATTTTTGGAGTTGAATTTTCTGTTCCAGTGCTTCAACCTGTTTTAACAATTCATTTAAACGTAAGTTGGCATTATTGAGCGCAGTACGTTGGCGGTCTAGCTCATCTTGCGAGACCAAATCCATTTTGGTGACCGCCTCATTGAGCAAAGCACGTAAATTATGTTCTAAATCTTTTTTAGGTTGTTCAACTTGTTCCAAAATGGCTTGTAATAAAGTTTCAATCATTGTTGTTTCCACAAAGATGGAGAAAATGGAGGCAGTGTAGCACTGGTCTTGAATAGACTATAGCATTTCAGACGAAATATGGATTTATTCGATGAGTAAAATCGTAAATCTTCTAGTAAATATGTCTATTTTTTGAAGATCAAAACCATATAAATGTATAAAATAAGGTATAAAGAAAACTCATGTCACGGTTTCTAATTTCCCCCGACCTTAGAACTTTGGCATGGAATTTGAACATAAAACCTTACTGGTGAATTAAGCCGAAGGAAAACACACATGAAGCTCGTAACTGCAATTGTAAAACCCTTTAAATTAGATGATGTGCGTGAAGCATTATCTGAAATTGGTGTTCAAGGGATCACCGTAACAGAAGTCAAAGGCTTCGGTCGCCAAAAAGGTCATACCGAACTTTATCGTGGCGCCGAGTACGTCGTTGACTTCTTACCTAAAGTTAAAATCGAAATCGCAATTAGCGATGAAATGGTCGATTCGGTGATTGAGTCAATCACTCGTGTTGCTAGTACAGGCAAGATTGGTGATGGCAAAATCTTTGTGACTAACCTCGAACAAGTCATCCGTATTCGTACAGGTGAAACGGGTGCAGACGCTGTTTAAAAGATGGCATGAAGTTTGCTGAGTACCTAATAACTCACAAAAACAAAGGTCGGGGGACACAAATGAAAAAAATGCTACTCGCGCTGAGTCTATCAGGCGCACTTCTTGGTGGTTCTGTTGCTTGGGCTGAAGAAGCCGCAACAGCCACCATTCCATCTTCAGATGTTGCAGTGCTTGAAACTGCCGAAACATCTCCTATCGAAACAACAAATGCAACAGAAGTTGCAGCTGTAGCAGAAGTCAGCACGCCTGAAACTGCTGAACCAGAAGCTGTATTAGATACAGGCGATACCGCTTGGATTTTAGTTTCGACTGCTTTAGTTTTACTCATGACCATTCCTGGTTTGGCACTGTTTTATGGTGGTATGGTACGTAAGAAAAATGTACTCAATACTATGGCTTATAGCTTTGTAGCAGCAGCCGTGGTCAGTATTGCCTGGGTGGCAGTGGGCTATAGTTTGGCTTTTGGTGAAGGTAATGCCTTTATTGGTGGCCTAGACAAAGTCATGCTGACAGGCATTGGTACAGATGCTTTAAGCGGTAGCATTCCAGAAATTTTATTTGTGATTTTCCAAATGACTTTTGCCATTATTACTGTGGCCATTATCAGTGGTTCAATTGCAGAAAGAATGAAGTTTGGTGCCTTTGTTGCCTTTATCGCGATC
This sequence comes from Acinetobacter sp. AL9, assembly GCF_041464035.1. Taxonomy (NCBI): domain Bacteria; kingdom Pseudomonadati; phylum Pseudomonadota; class Gammaproteobacteria; order Moraxellales; family Moraxellaceae; genus Acinetobacter; species Acinetobacter sp. AL9. The sequence continues at coordinate 34,100 of NZ_JAYFSK010000001.1, forward strand.
TGGGTGGTCGTGGTCTATGCACCAATTACCCACTGGGTATGGGGTGGTGGTTGGTTAGGCAATGATGGTGCACTCGACTTTGCTGGTGGTACTGTTGTTCATATTAACTCGGGTGTTGCAGGTTTGGTTGCTGCATACATGTTGGGTAAACGTATGGGCTTAGGGCGTGAATCTATGGCGCCACATAATTTGACCTTGACTGTACTGGGTGCAAGTTTACTCTGGGTGGGCTGGTTTGGTTTCAACGGTGGTTCTGCTTTAGGCGCGAATGGTGCAGCGGGTTATGCCTTAGTTGCAACGCAAGTGGCAGCCGCAGCTGCAGCAATTGCATGGCTTGTGGTTGAAAAACTGGTACGTGGTAAAGGTTCTGTATTAGGTGCTGCATCGGGTGCAGTTGCAGGTTTGGTCGTGATTACGCCAGCAGCAGGTTTTGTGACTGTCGGTGGTGCATTAGCGATGGGTTTAATTGGTGGTGTGGTCTGTTTCTGGGGGATTACTGCCTTAAAACGCGCTCTGAAAGCCGATGACTCTTTAGATGCCTTTGGATTACATGGTGTAGGTGGTATTGTTGGTGCAATTTTAACCGCCTTTTTTGCCAGCGAGTTTATTATGGGTGATGCTGCACCAAGCAACCTAATGAGCCAACTTTGGGTGCAAGTTGAAGGTGTGTTAGCGACTATTGCTTACTCAGCTGTACTGACTTTCATCATCTTAAAAGTAATTGATCTAACAATCGGTATTCGTGTGGCTGCAGAAGATGAGCGTATGGGACTCGACTTAAGCCAACATGGTGAGCGTGTCGAATAATCCACACAGCACATAATCAATATATTGTGTAAAACAGCCCTTTGGGGCTGTTTTTTTTCTATATATTGCGTAAAACTCTACAAAGTTGAGAAATTTTGCTACACTGCATTTTCATTCAAATTTGTGCAATTTAACCGCTATGCATTGTCCATTTTGCAACGCTGCAGACAGTAAAGTGATTGACTCACGTTTGGCGGCAGAAGGCTGTCAAATTCGCCGACGTCGTGAGTGTATCGGCTGTGGTGAACGCTTCACCACTTTTGAAAGTTATGAAGTGGTCATGCCACGTGTGATTAAATCAGATGGGAAAAGTGAACCCTTCGATGAGGCCAAGCTACGTCGTTCATTGATGCATGCTTTGCAAAAACGTCCTGTGACCCAAGAGCAAATTGAAACGGTACTCAGCGACATTCAATTACAAATTCGCCGTTTAGGTGAGCGCGATGTGAAATCGCGTACCATTGGTGAAATTGTGATGCAGGCTTTATTTGCATTGGATCACGTGGCGTATGTGCGTTTTGCTTCAGTGTATCAGGACTTTCAGGATGTCGAAGCGTTTCGCCGTCAAATTGAACAAATGCAGTTACGTGAGCAATAAACCCTCATGTCAGCAAAAAGCACACAACATCTGAATATGACTGAATTCACTTCCAATTTACCTCCCAATGATCTTTTTTGGATGCGTCGTGCGATTGAGTTGGCACGTTTGGGGCAATACAGCACCAAACCTAATCCAAATGTCGGCTGTGTGATAGTTAAAGATGCACAATTATTGGGCGAAGGGCATCATCCGCGTGCAGGACAACCGCATGCTGAAGTGTTTGCTTTGCGTCAAGCGGGTGAACAGGCACGTGGTGCAACTGCCTATGTAACTTTGGAGCCGTGTGCGCACTATGGACGCACTCCACCTTGTGCCAAAGCCTTGGTCGATGCAGGCGTGGTCAAAGTGGTAGTCGCTTGTCCAGATCCAAATCCATTGGTGGCAGGTAAGGGCGTTCAAATTTTAAAAGATGCGGGTATTCAGGTTGATGTCGGTGTGGCAGAAGCCGAAGCGCGTCAGTTAAATTTAGGCTTTTTAAAAGCCATGGCTACGGGCGTGCCCTATGTGCGTTTAAAAGTAGCTTCGAGTTTGGATGGTCGCACGGCAATGGCTTCAGGTGAGTCCAAGTGGATCACAGGCACGGCTGCCCGTGCCGATGTGCAGCATTGGCGGGCAATTTCTGCTGCAGTATTAACGGGGATCGACACGGTACTGGCCGATGACTGTCTGCTTAATGTACGCCATTTAGAGGGTGTAGATGACATCCACAGCGTAGTACAACCTAAACGGATTATTTTAGATCGCCAAGGTCGTTTGCCTTTGAGCGCACAAATTTTGCAGCAGCCTGAAACGGTGATGGTGATGGGACCGTATCGTGCAGAGTTGGCTGCTTTGGGCGTGTTACAATTGGAACCGCAACCTTTAGCCACCTTACTTGCCCAATTGGTACAGCAACATCAAATTTATGATGTATTGGTTGAAGCGGGAGCAACCTTATCGACCGCTTTCTTACAGGAAGGTTGGGTCGATGAAGTGATCAGCTATGTGGCACCTACATTGTTAGGGCGCTCGGCTCGTGCCATGTTTAATGCAGAATTTGAACAGATGGCAGAGCAACTTCGATTTAAACTTTGCGATGTCACTCAATTGGGTGATGACGTGCGCCTTAGGTTAATTCCTTCTCAAGAGACACTATGAGTTCAGAGTCAACGGTTTATCACAAACGTCGTCATGCGGCACGCACCACCGATGAATACTTATTTCATCAATTGGTGCCTTATTTGGGCAATAAACGCCGTTTACTGCATCTGATTTTAGAAGCCCTTGAACAGACAGGAACGCTACATCCTAAAGATGGTCGTGCCCCAATTTTTGCTGACTTCTTTGCAGGCTCAGGGGTGGTATCACGTTTGGCGCGCCAAAATGGCTATCGGGTAATTGCCAATGACTGGGAACCCTACAGCCATGCCTTAAACCATGCGATTTTGGCCTGCACTGAAGCACCTGCGTTTAAAGAATTAGGTGGCTATCAAAAAGCCATTGATTATTTGAACCGTTTGCCTGAAGTCAAAGGCTGGGTGACGCATAACTTGTGCCCGCGCAATGACGAAATTTATGACCCAAGTCGTGACCGTTTATTCTTTAAACGTCGTAACGGCATGCGCATAGATGCGATTCGTCAGCAAATTGCCACGTGGCAAGCGCAGGGCGCCATTGATGATGTCGAGATGTCGGCATTGTTGGCGCCGTTGTTGTACTCTGCCAGTTTTGTCAGCAATACCAGTGGGGTATTTAAAAGCTTCCACCATGGTTGGGGCGGTAAAACTAAAACTGCACTAGAACGAATTGAATCGTTATTGTGGCTCACTCCAAGTCGTTTTTGTGACATTGGCGAACCGAATAAACCTGCTGCAGAAATGTGGTGTGTCGATGCACAGCATCTTGCCAATCAAATGAGTGGTTTTGAGGTGGATGTGGCTTATTTAGACCCACCGTATAATCAACATGCTTATAGCAGTAACTATCATGTGTTAAATGCCTTAACTTTGTGGGATCAGATTGATTTACCAACTCCAGACACCAAAGGCTTTAAAAGCGGTATTGACCGCGCATGGCGCAAAGAACGCCCAAGTCCATACAACTCATCTAAGTACGCCAAAGAGGCGTATGAAACCTTATTGGACACCATTAATGCACGTTTTATTCTGACCAGTTATTCTACCGATGGTAATATTAGTGCCACAGACTTGTTGCAAGCCAATTTAAAACGCGGTCGAGTGACGTTATTGACGCAAGATGTTCCGCGTTATCGCGTGAGTAAACAGCGTCAGTCCGAGCGTGCGCGCGTGCTGGAATTTATTGTGATTACCGATACGCATGCCAAGTCAGGCCCACCTATTCGCCAGTTGTTAGGGCAACTTTACCATTTTGCAGAATTGGGTGGTGTAGATACCTCAGGTGTGAGTACCCAATTGGCGTTGTGGTAAATCCACAAATCCTCAGTGAATGTGAGAAAAGATTATGTTTACAGGCATTATTGAAAGTTTAGGTAAAGTAGAAAGCCTGCAAAGTGTGGGCGGTGATTTACGTTTGCGTATTCAGACCGATTTGGATATGTCGGATGTGCATTTGGGGGATTCAATTGCCACCAATGGTATTTGCCTGACTGTGATCGAGTGGGGCGACAATTGGTATGCCGCAGATGTGTCCCGTGAAAGTTTGAACCGTACCACTTTAGGCACATGGAAAGTGGGTCAGCCTGTCAATGTTGAAAAAGCCATGTTGCCGACGACACGTTTTGGTGGACATATCGTAAGTGGCCATGTTGATGCAGTCGGTGAAATTACGCTGGTACGTGAAGATGCACGTTCAATTTACTATGAAGTGACTGCACCTGCAGAAATTGCCAAATATTTGGCAGAAAAAGGTTCGGTGACCGTCGATGGCATCAGCCTGACCATTAACCATTTACGCGGCAGTGTTATCAGTCTGAATTTAATTCCACACACGGCAGAGCGTACCAATATTGGCACATGGAAAGTTGGCAGCAAGGTCAATTTAGAAGTGGATGTCTTGGCGCGTTATATTGAGCGTTTGCTCTTGGGTGATAAAGCTGCAGAAACTACGCAGCAATCTAAAATTAGCATGGAATTCTTGGCTGAAAATGGCTTTTTAAAATAAGCACAGAGCCGAATGAAATTTAAACAGTCTGATTGAAAAATTAGACTGTTTTTTTGTTTTTAGGGATAATTAAAAAGATAAAGATGTTTTTTTCATCATAAACACCCCTTTGGTTTAATGTAGATGATTGATTTTTTAATGAATTTGGAACACTGGCTGCCATTATTACTCGATAATTATGGTCTGTGGATCTATGCCATTTTGTTTCTGATTATTTTTGCAGAAACAGGTTCTGTGTTCATGTTCTTTTTACCAGGCGATAGTTTGCTGATCGCAATTGGTGCCTTGTGTTCCACCACTGACGTGGTGCATTTGCACTATATGGGGATTTTGCTTTTTGTCGCGGCAGTCTTGGGATATAGCGTCAACTATTACACTGGACGAATTCTAGGGGTGAAGTATTTTCATCAACATTCACGTTATTTCAAACCTGAATATATTGTCAAAACCAACCATTATTTTATGAAACATGGTGGCAAAACTATTTTAATGGCGCGTTTTATACCGTTTGTACGCTCATTTGCACCATTTGCTGCAGGGTCAGGGCACATGCCTTTGGCGACCTTTAGTTTTTATAATGTGGTGGGTGCTGCCGTATGGATTTTTTCTTTAATGGCAATAGGTTATGGCTTGGGTAATATTTTGTCTTGGTTGGGTGATTGGATTTAAATTCCTCATTTTTTCTATTTTCTTCTTCTAAATCCACCGCGATAACTAAAAAAGTGGATTGATGGCCACAAAAAAAGCCCACCGTGTGGACTTTTGATATTGTTCAGTTTTAGTGTTTGGTGACAATTAATTCTGTGCCACCCAAGCGCGGGCTAAAAGTATCGTTACTTTGAATTGAAAACTCACCCTTTTCCGCTTCTTTAGACAAGTACATGCTTAATGATTGGAAATCTGCACGACTGATCCATAAATCCTGAGCACGAATACTCCACTGTTCGCCTGCATTAAGATGGTCGATTTTGCCTGAAATTTTCGTCAAGATATCCATTTGAAACCCATGATTACAAAAGTCATTTAAAGGAGATAAAAGTTGAGAATTCAACTTTTTCTGGATGATTATCATGTGACAAAATTATTTCATTTTGATGACATTGGGTTTAAGACTTTGGGCTAATTGGGGATAAAAAGTAAAATTATTCTTTAGAAAAATTTGAATTTTTTAAGATATAGTCAATTTCTTCTTGGGCTGCAGCATGTAGTCGCGCACGAAAGATCGTTACCGCCTGCTCAATTTGAGTTTCGGCTTCTAGCTCTAAACGCAAACGTACACTTTCAAGTTCAGAAACAATTTGATCATCACTTACCGCAGTTGCGGCTTGATTAAAAGTCACTGCAGGTAATTCAGGATTTTGCTCATAACGTGCAGTATAGTTTGAAATTTCCTGATCCAGACTTTGACGCATCAACTCAAGTGCTTGAGTTTGTTCTGCAAAGCGTTGCGCTTCATCTTGCTGTAGCTGTGCAGCATAAGCGGCTTGTTCTGCACGTTGCTGTTCTAATTTGAGTTCGAGTGCCAATTGGCGACGTTGCCGTGCTTCTTCAATCAAACGTGCTTTCAGGTCAGCATAGGCTTGTTCAATTTTTTCCTGTGATTGTTGCTGAGCGCGCTGATCTTCTGCAATCCAGTTGTGTAATTGCGTTTCAGGTTGCAAGACCTCACAAATTCGATGCAGATCATCCATAAATGTCTGGCGCACAGCCTGAGGCGCGGTTAACCAGCGCTGTTTAAAATCTGAGCCGACATTTAAAGTCACCGCATCTCTCCTTATTTTGAGCAGTATTTTTAAAAAAACGTTTTAAAATTAAAGCTTAAACGTCTGTGGTTCTATGCCCAAACGTCGATATTGTTTAAATTTTTCACGTCCAAGCACTTTAGCTGCTTCGTGATTTTCAATAATCTCAATAATGTGACTAAATTTTGCATAGGCTTCAAGTGCCTGACTGTTAAAATTAAACACAATCCAGTCCGATTGCTGCGGTAATTCGGCAGAAATACATACGCTGGCCTGTGTTTGGTTAATGCCATGTGGAGTAAAGCTGCTGGCATCAAAACTCCACAGACGCTCATCCAATATTTGCTGTAACTCTGGATCAGGGCAATGCAGCCAAATGCGTGCCTGCTGCCGCAAAATTTTGCGGCATAAACGGCAAGTGCTTTCCACTTGCCGTTCAGGACTTTTTTCAAACAAATAAAAGCTAACTTTAGCCATTATTGCCTGCACGTTGTGCGAGGAACTGCATCAATAACGGTACAGGACGACCTGTTGCGCCTTTATTGCTGCCTGAATTCCATGCAGTGCCTGCAATATCTAAGTGTGCCCAGCGGTAGTCACGAGTAAAGCGTTGCAAGAAGCACGCTGCGGTAACTGAACCTGCTTTAGGACCACCAATATTGCCAATATCGGCAAATGGTGAATCCAGTTGTTCTTGGTAATCGTCAATCACGGGCATACGCCATACACGGTCAAATGCGGTGAGTCCCGCAGCATCTAATTCCGCCGCAAGCTCATCATCTGGGGTAAACATGCCTGTCAGTACCGAACCGAGTGCAACCACGCAAGCGCCTGTTAAAGTCGCAATATCAATCACCAAAGCAGGGTTGAAGCGTTTCACATAGGTTAGGGTATCGCACAGCACCAAACGACCTTCGGCATCGGTATTTAAAATTTCGATGGTTTGACCGCTCATACTGGTCACTATATCACCCGGGCGAGTAGCTTTGCCTGATGGCATGTTTTCTGCTGCAGCAATCGTACCGACCACATGGATAGGTAAACGTGCTTCACATAGCGCGCGCATGGTGCCTAAGACTGAAGCAGAACCACACATATCAAATTTCATTTCATCCATCCCTAAGCCAGGTTTGAGTGAAATGCCGCCTGTATCAAAGGTGATGCCTTTACCGACCAATACCACAGGTGCTTCATCACGCTGTGCTTGATATTCGAGGCTAATAATGCGCCCTGGACGATCTGAACCTTGACTGACTGCAAGGAAAGCGCCCATGCCTAATTCTGCCATTTCTGCTTCATCTAAAATGGTGACTTTGAGTAGGTCTGGATATTCTGCCGCAAGTGCTTGAGCTTGTTCTGCCAAATATTCAGGGAAACAAATGTTGCCCGGACGGTTGCCCAAGTCACGCGCCATGTTTTGACCCGATTGCATGGCTTCAATCAATTGAAGTTGATCTGCGCTGAGTGGGCTGTTATTGGCAATGAAATGGATTTGTTCAAGCTGAAATTCATTCTTTTTGCTTTTGTATTCATCAAAAGCATAGGCTGCTTGGGTCAGGCTGAGTGCAAATACATAATGCAGCTCGCTAGGCAGGGCAGACAAGTCAATGCTGATCTGTTTAAATTTTTTTTGTGAAGATTTGATAATGCTTTGTGCAATTTTTGCCAGCTTTGCGGCTGGTAATTCTTCGGTTTTACCCAAACCGATCAGGTTGCTATTGGCGCATTCAACAACGCTAGCCACCAAACTTAAACTTTCATTAAAGCCTGCTTTAAATTGTGTCGCTTGAATAATGCTGTCTAAATCCTTGATTTGATAAGCAGCAGTTGCCTGTGGCACCTGTTCTGCAGCCACTAAAATTGACAAAGATTCACTCGCGCTGTGTTCTTGGAATGAGGGACTTAAGCTAAATTTAATCACTGGATTTTATGCCTATCTAAATGTGCAAACTATGCAACCATTGAAACATTTTTATGCGTCGAGTTTCAATGTATAACAAGGCGATAGGTTTTATATTTTCAACATTCAGGTAAACTAACGCGAATTGGATTCCCTCACATTTTGGAAGAAATAATTTGATTATTCGGCGTTATTTGGTCAAGCAAGTTGTGTCGACATCCTTGGTTGTGATTGCCTTACTGACTTTGATCATGATGGGTGGTCGCTTGATCAAGTATTTTGGCGTGGCGGCACAAGGGCGTTTGGATGCGAGTATTTTATTCAGCATCATTGGCTATCGCTTGCCTGAATTTTTGACGCTGATCTTACCTTTGGGTTTCTTTATTGGCTTGATGTTGGTATTTGGTCGTTTATATGTCGACCATGAAATGGCAGTGCTCAACAGCAGTGGCGTGAGTCGGCATCAATTGGCACGTTTATTGGTGCCAATGACGCTGGTATTTCTAATTGTCCAAGGCTTTTTAATGCTGTGGGCATCACCGTGGGGACTGCGTCAGTTTGAAGCATTGACCACCAGTCAGGCAGTACGCACAGGTTTTGATTTGGTGCGACCCAAAGAATTTATTTCTTCAGGGCCATATACCATTTACGCAGGCGATCTGTCCGAAGATCGTAAAAACCTGAAAGATATTTTCTTTTATCAACGTGCAGAAAAAGCAGGTCGTCCTGATGTCATGATTCTGGCAAAAGAAGCGACACGGGTAGAGTTGGAAAATGATCCTGCCAATGTGGTGGATTTGGTCGAAGGGCGTCGTTATGAAATATTTCCGGGCACAGCCAAATATTCACAGGCAGAATTCCAAAGTTATCGTTTACGTTTAGAGAATGACAAAGAAGCTAAATTTGAAAGTGCCGAAGTAGAAGCCTTAACCACCTCGCAACTTTGGAAAAACCGTGCAGACCCTGTGGTCGCAAGTGAACTGGGATGGCGTATTTTTGTGCCTTTTGCGATTGTGGTGGCGTTGTTTTTAGCCGTGGCATTGTCAGAAGTTAGTCCGCGTCAGGGGCGTTATTTAAAACTGTTTCCTGCCTTGTTAATTTTCGCCAGTTTGATTGTGGCGCTCATGGCGGTTAAAACCCGTATCAGCAAACAAGAAATGGGCATGATTGCTTATCCGTTGGTGTTGTTGGCTTATGCGATTGCGGCAGCCTTGTTCTCACGTAAACAAAAACTAGCACCTAAAATTAAGCAGCAAATTCAGCGAGTGAGGTCTTAAGATGTTGGCACGTCGTATAGTTGCAAAACACGTCACCAAGACCACTGCACTGGCTATGTTTGGTGCAACGGCAATTTTGTCTGGTTTGCAGGTGTTGTTTACCTATTTAGGCGAATTGGGTTCACTCAATGAAAACTATAGTGCATGGCAGGCATTGCTGTATGTATTGTGGGGTGCGCCAAATTATCTCTATGAAATTTTGCCGATTTCTGCCTTGATTGGCGCAGTGTTAGGCTTGGGTACGTTGGCATCCAACAGCGAATTGATTGTGATGCGTTCTGCAGGGATTAGCCTGTGGCGTATTGTGGGATGGGTGATTCGTTCCGCCATGGTATTGGTACTGCTGTCTTTTGTGCTCAGTGAATGGGTGATTCCATACACCAATGAACAAGCCAAAAGTGTTAAAAGTCACCGTAGCGTCGCTGAGCTGGGTGAAGTTCGTGGCTATTGGTCGCGCGAAGGCAATCGTTTTATTTATATTGACTACGCCAATGCCCAAGGGCAGCTCAAAAATGTACAAGTGGTCGATTTTGATGATAATTATCGCTTGCGTGGTACATTGTCTGCAGATCAGGGACAGTTTGTTAAAGACGGTAGTTGGTTGCTCAATCAAACTGAACAGATGGATATTTTGCAGGCGGGCAACGCGACTTTAGCTAAAAACAGCGAACAGGCTTTGGCTTTAGCATTGCAACCGAAATATGTGCACATGGTCACCATCGACCCTGAAGATTTATCCCCAAGTCAATTGGTCAGTTTCATGAGTTATATGCATGAATACAGCCAAGTGCCAAAAACCTACCAATTGGCGTTTTGGCAAAAACTTGGTGCGCCCTTTGCGCTGATTGCTTTGGTGGTGATTGCTTGCTCCTTTATTTTTGGGCCGTTACGTCAGCAATCTATGGGTTTCCGTTTGGTGATTGCTTTATTTGTCGGCTTAACCTTCTTTTATTTGCAAGATTTCTTGGGCTATGCCAGCTTGGTCTATGCACCATCGCCTGCGTGGTTCGTATTTATCCCTATTATTTTAATGTTTGTCATCGGCGGTTACTTACTGCATCGTGCGCGTTAAGTGCGGGCCGATGCTGCTGCTTTTTCCGTGTGATTGGCTAAACCTATCTGAATCAGTGGCGGAAACCATCTTCTGAACATAGAGTCTTGACGCAAAATTCGTTAAGATAGCATGATTAATTTGTAGACGAAAAAGAGTATTGATTATGGCGGATGCAACTCCTGGCAAAATCCCTCACGTATTGGTGATTATGGATGGTGTGGGTCATCGCGAAGCGGTCGAAGACAACGCGTTTTTAGCAGCGAAACGACCAAATTTGACTGCTATGCAGGAAAAGCATCCGCATGGTTTGATCTCTGGTTCAGGTGAAGATGTGGGCTTGCCAGATGGTCAAATGGGTAACTCTGAAGTTGGTCACATGAACTTGGGTGCAGGACGTGTGTTGTACCAAGACTTTACCCGTATTACCAAAGACATTCGTACAGGCGCTTTCTTTGAACATGAAGTGTTGGTCGATGCGGTAGAAAAAGCCAAAGCAGCCAACGGTGCAGTGCATCTGCTTGGTTTATTGTCTGAAGGCGGTGTGCATTCGCATGAAGATCATATCGTGGCGATGGCAGAATTGGCATTAAAACGTGGTGCAAAAGTTTATCTACATGCCTTTTTAGATGGCCGTGATACGCCACCAAAAAGCGCGCAGCCTTCTTTGGAAAAACTGGACGCATTATTTGCACAATATCCAAATCAAGGTCGTATTGCCAGCCTGATTGGTCGCTACTATGCGATGGATCGTGACAACCGTTGGGATCGTGTAGAACAAGCCTATCGTCTACTTACCGAAGGTGAGGCAGTACGCACTGCGGCAACTGCGGTTGAAGGCTTGGCAGCGGCTTATGCGGCAGATGAAAGCGACGAGTTTGTTAAAGCCACCCGTATTGGTGAAATTGCCAAAATTCAAGATGGCGACAGCGTGGTGTTTATGAACTTCCGTGCTGACCGTGCACGTGAATTGACCAAAGCCTTTGTGGAACAGGATTTTGCTGGTTTTGAACGTAAAGTTGTGCCGCAATTGTCTAAATTTGTGATGCTGACCCGTTATCAAGCCAGCATTGCTGCGCCAGTGGCGTACATGCCAGAAGATTTGAAAAACTCGATTGGTGAATATTTATCAGACTTGGGCAAAACACAATTGCGTATTGCTGAAACTGAAAAATACGCACACGTGACGTTCTTCTTTAGTGGTGGTCGTGAAGATGAATATCCGGGTGAAAAACGTATCCTGATTCCATCGCCAAACGTAGCAACCTACGACTTAAAACCTGAAATGAGCGCTTATGAAGTGACTGATGAACTGGTTGCAGCCATTAATTCAGGTGAATATGATTTGTTGGTGGTGAACTATGCCAATGGCGATATGGTCGGTCATACTGGTGTGTTTGATGCAGCTGTCAAAGCAGTGGAAGCAGTAGATACCTGTTTGGGTCGTGTCTATGAAGCGGTGATGGCGAAACAAGGTCACATGATTATTACAGCTGATCATGGTAACGTCGAGCAAATGCAAGACTATGACAGTGGTCAGGTACATACTCAGCACACCACTGAATTGGTGCCATTCATTTATGTAGGCCCAACTCAGGCCACCATTTTGGAAGGTGGTGTGTTGGCAGATGTTGCACCAACTTTATTGAATTTGATGCAATTGCCAGTGCCAGCAGATATGCAAGGTCGCAACTTAATTCGCCTACAGGCATAACCCTCGAGACAGGTAGATGATGGAATGACGGCTCACAAAATTTATGCGGTTGTGTTGGCAAGCGTGTTGTGTGCCAGTCATTCGAGTGTTTGGGCTGCGCCAGATTTGGAGTTAGATGGCCCTACACTACAACAGGACTATGTCGATGTGCCTGTAGAGTCGATACAGGAATTTGTGCAAATCTATGGCATTGTCAAAGACAACTATGTGACTGAAAAAAGTGATGATGCCTTGTTTCAGCAAGCCATTCGTGGCTTGGTGAGCGGTTTAGATCGTTATTCACGCTATTTAACTGCTGAAGAATATAAACAACTTTTACAATATACCGAAGGCGACTTGGCCTCGGTTGATTTTACTTTGCGCTATGACGCTGCCCAGCAACATTGGGTCATTCAAAATTTAAGTGCCAATGCCGACTCGGCTAAACAAGGGCTGAAGAATGGCGACAGCCTATTTAAAATTGATAACCAAGAACTGAAAAAGCTGAGTGCAGATCAGGTCAATAACCTGCTCACAGGCTCAGTGGGATCGACTGTAAGCGTACAACGTGCAGCCAATCAGCCTGAAATTATGTTGGTACGCAACAAAAAAGTAGAAACCGATATTCAGGCGCAGATGCTTTCTAATCAGGTCTTGTTGTTAAAAGTACGTGTGTTTCAGCAAGACACCGCCAATGAAATTAAACGCTTAATTGAAGAACATAGCACGCCACGCTTAAAAGCCGTATTGATTGATCTGCGTAATAACCCAGGAGGCTTACTGTCTGCTGCGGTGGAATCTGCCGATTTATTTTTAAATCAGGGTGTGATTGTATCGACCAAAAGTCGTTCTGAAGGCGATCAACAATTTCAGGCGTTACCTAGCTTTGAATTTCAAAATTTAAAAGTCGGAGTACTGATTAATCATCGCTCTGCATCTGCGGCAGAAGTCTTTACTGGTGCTTTAAAAGACCATTCACGCGCTTGGGTGATGGGCGAAAAAAGTTATGGCAAGGGGGTGGTGCAAAAGCTGTTCCCACTTAGCGATGGTGCTGCCTTACAAATGACGGTTTCGCATTATTACACCCCACGCGAGCAAATGATTGAAGGGGTTGGGATTCAGCCGAATCAGCAATATATTCAAAGTCCTGAAATGAAAGAAGAGGCTTATCTTGAGCATGTGGCAGATTTACTGCTGAGCCGCCGTTAAGTCTCATCTGAGTAACACGTATTTTTAGACAGTCTTCATTGTTTAGCGTTTACTCATCTTCAGTATCTAATCCAAACTTTTTCAGACGATAGCGCAAAGAACGGAAAGACATGCCCAATTTTTTTGCTGCCAACGTACGGTTCCAGTGGGTCAGGTGCAGCGCATTCAGTAAAATGTCTTTTTCTACTTTTTCCAAGTAGGCTTCTAAACCTTCTTCAGGCAGTTTGCGTCCTGTCAGCAATACATCTGTCACGATCTGCTGTGGTGTTTCTGCTGTAGGTTGTGGTTCAGTGGTTGCTGTATTGCTCATACTGAATTGGCGCAAGGGTGCGGTTTGTAAGTGTTTGAGATCAATAACATCATCATCACTCAGGGTAATGGCACGTTCAATAATATTGCGTAACTCACGCACATTACCTGGATAGTACTGTTCTAATAAAAATTGCTGGGCACGAGGTGTCAGTTGTTTGGCAGGAATGTCCCATTCTTGTGCAACTTTTTGAATGAAGTGGTCTGCCAATAACAGAATATCTTGTCCACGTTCACGCAAGGCAGGCAAGACCAAATCCATCACGTGAATACGGAAGAATAAATCCTGACGGAAACGTCCTTGCTGAACCAAACTTTCTAAGTCCTGATGACTGGCGCTGATCACACGAAAATCGACATCAATTTCACTATCTGAACCCACAGGACGGATGCGCTTTTCCTGAACGGCACGCAGCAGTTTGACTTGCATGCTCAGTGGCAGTTCGGCAATTTCATCTAAAAATAAGCTGCCACCATGTGCAGATTGAATCAAACCTTGTTTGTCTTGAGTCGCTCCTGTAAAGCTACCTTTTTTGTGTCCAAATAGCTCGCTTTCCATGAGTTCGGTGGGGATTGCACCACAGTTAATTGCAATAAATGGTCCTTCGTTGCGGTTACTTAAACGGTGAACCAAATTGGCGACAACTTCTTTCCCCGTACCCGATTCGCCTGTAATAAATACAGGCGCTTGCGAGCGCGCAATTTTTTTGATGGTGCTGCGCAATTGCTGAATAGGCAAAGACTGCCCAATCAACATTTTATATTCAAGCTGATCTTGGCTGTGATGATCGGTGGTGTCGAAAGGTTTATTCAGTGCTTTTTCAAGGAGTTGCTGTAAATGTATTTGATTGACAGGCTTGCTGACAAAGTCAAATGCACCTGCTTTTAAAGCAGCAATCGCAATATCCATATTGCCGTAGGCGGTCAATACGGCAACAGGTACATTCGGATATTGTTCGGAAATCCATTCAACCAGTTGCAAGCCATTGCCATCGGGCAGGTTTAAGTCGGTTAAGCAAGCATCGTACTGATGTTCTGCCAATAATTGCTTGGCTTGCACTAAACGATACGCGACATGGGTTTGAATCCCCATACGTGCCAAAGTCATCTGCATGAGGGTACAAAGGTCTTCTTCGTCATCGACCAATAAAACCAAAGGTTGAACAGCGTGCATATTTTCCCCAAAACCACACAAAATTAAATCAAAACCACAGCAACAAGATTGATCCAATATCAATCGCGTTTATTCAATGGCACGTAGACATTTCATCCTGAAACATGCGCCTTGTTCTTGTTCTACATAGCTCAGCTTGGCTTGATTCGCCTCGCAAAAACTATGCGATAGATACAATCCTAAACCAGTTCCATTGATTTCGGTACTGAAAAATGGCTGGAACAGATAGAGGAGATCTTGACTGGCGACACCTGCACCAAAATCCCGCACATCAATATAAATATAAGTTGCTTGCGGATAGACCGTAATCTCAATAGGTTGTTGTGCAGTATTGTGCCGAATGGCGTTACGAATCAGGTTAATCAGCACTTGGCGAAACTGCGATTCATCAAACTGGATGCTCAGTGGTTCGGTCAGTGTAAGTTGAATTTGACTCGCTGCATCAGGTAAATCTTCCTGAATGAATTGCGGCAAAAATTGATTGAGCTGAATCGCGACAGGCGTGGTTTGCTTATTTTTGACCATGCTCAGCGTGTCATGAATAATTTTATCAATCCGTGTCGCTTGTTTGCTGATCATGTCGGACAGCAATTGCTGTTGTATAGCATCACTGCCTGTAAATAAATTGTTGGCTTGTACAATGGCTGCCAAAGGGTTGCGAATTTCGTGCGCAATACTGGCAGAGAGTTGTCCCAAGGCGGCTAATTTGAGTTGCTGGACTTGCTGATTGATTTTACGTCCATCTTGCAGCGCCAATAACGTCAGCGTTTGATGCGGCACTTTGAGTTTTTGTACCTGAATATGCACATGAAAATGACTCAGTTGCGACTCGAATTGAAATTTTTCTCCATCTTGCAATTGATCAAATTTGAACAGATCAAATAAATCGGGCTGAATTTTACACAATGGATAGGTCGCGTGCGCATATTTAGGATGAATCCCCAACAGATGACAGGCTGCAGGGTTGCTGAGGACGACATAGCAATTTTCATCTAAAACCAAATAGCCCATTTCGGTTTGTTCTAAAATATAACGGTTGATATTTTGTAGGCGGTTTAATTCCAAAGATTGCGAAAAATTTAGATTTTCTAAAATTTGGAAACGCCGTACTGCAATACGTCCACTGCCATAAACCACCCAAAATAAAAATGCCAATAGCGCACTTTGACCAATATTATTTAGCGATGAAAAGTCCAGCAAACTCCCAACAAAGTGTTGGTAAATCACCATAATCATCGCGATGAGGGTAATGGCTAAGGCTTTACGCTTTTGCAGCAAGAGTGATGCTGCAAAAATCGTGATCGCAAACAGCAGACTTAAATATAAATTAGGGCCATCGCTGGCAAAAGTCAGGCTACTGAGCGCGATAATATCGACTGCAAAAAACAGGGTCAGTTGTTGCGTGCTTTTAAAAGGAATATATTTATAGCTGATCAGTTGCAGGCAGCTAAAAATAAAATAGCAGACCAAGGTGTATAGATATAAACCCGGGTGCTGATATTGTGTGCCAAGCTGCTGAAAGGTGAGTAGGGTAATCAGCAGCAAACAAAAGGCAATCAGCAGTCGGTAAGTACCATACCACATGCCAAGATGATACTGATTTAACTCAGAATGTTGTTTTAAATCTGGCATATCGTAAAGGTCTTATTTGTGCATCAACAGCGTTGAAAATTTAGGGTTTAATCAGTCCATAACGAATGGCAAGGTGAGTCAGTTTGACATCACTATCAATATTTAATTTTTCAAAAATACGGTAACGATAGGTATTTACGGTTTTTACACTGACAAACAACTTATCGGCAATTTCCTGTGCGCTAATACAATTCACCACCATCATCGCCACTTGCATTTCACGTTCTGAAAGACTATCAAAAGGCGATTGTTGTGTGTCAGATAAGTATGAACTTGCCAGTTGTTCGGCAATGTCGGCACTGAAGTATTTACCGCCCTGCATGACTTTTTTAATGGCACGTACCATTTCACTGACAGGTGCGCCTTTGGTGATATAGCCTTTTGCACCTGCTTTCAGCAATAAAGAAGGGTAGGGTTCTTCTGCCAAACCACTCACCGCCAAGACCTTAGTGTCTGGTGCAGTTTGCAATAGACGACGTGTGGTTTCTACGCCTCCAATCCCAGGCATGTTCACATCTAACAACACCACATTGGGATGATGCTGACGCACTAAGGTAATCGCTTCTTCACCCGATTCAGCTTGTCCAATCACCTGCACATCGGCATGGTCTTCGAGCATACGGCAAATCCCAGTACGTACCAATTCATGATCGTCGACTACTAAAACTGTGATCACCTACACTCTCCCTTTGAAAAAATCATCTTTTTTGTTACATAAAGCAAAATTAGCTTGCAATGAAACGACAAAATTAGCAATGCTATTCTTAATCTAGAATGAAAAGTTCTGCACAATATGGTGTCAAAAACGATTCATTGTTGTATTTTTAAATGTAAGGCATATTTGAGGTAATACGCAAATGTATCTTACCTCCCTGAGTTGAGTAAGCAGTCGTGAAAAATTCTAAGAAGTCGTTCATGCATGTGCTGGTCGCATCTATGATGTTCAGCCTAAGTTCTGTCAGTTTTGCTGAACTTGTCATCAATCCTTCCTCTGGGAGCGACGGTCAGGCGACCTTAAGTTGGTCTTCGGAGCAAGCCGATCAATTCTTAAATGGTGATCTGGAAAGTACCAGTGCGAGCGCTCAGGCTGCGCCAGAGAGCTATGTTGCTGAACCTACTCCGCCAGGTTCAACGAAAATTACCACTACAGTGCGTAGTAGCAATGGTGTTGCACCTGCTTCCACTGCGCCTAAAACAGTCCGTATTTTAGATACCTCTGCTTATAGCAACCAACCATCAGTTAATGCACGTGCGGCTTTGGTGATGGATGCGCAAACAGGTGAAGTGCTGTATAGCAAAAATACCAATGTGGCATTACCTATTGCATCTGTGACCAAGGTGATGACTGCCGTGGTGACTTCTGATGCACGTTTGAATATGTCTGAACAAATCACTTTGCAATCGATTGATTTTGCAGGTGCAGCAGGTAAAAACTCAAGCTCAACTTTGCGTGTGGGCGACAAGTTAAACCGTGCCGAAGCGTTACTGTTTGCATTAATGAAATCTGAAAATCCTGCAGCAGCAGCGTTGGCACGTACTTATCCAGGTGGGAAAAATGCCTTTGTAGCCGCAATGAATGCTAAAGCGCGTGAATTGGGCATGCATTCTACCCGTTTTACCGAAGCAACAGGCTTAGACCCACGTAATGTATCTTCTGCGCGTGATTTGGGTATTTTGGTCAGCACCGCTTCGCAATATGGTTTGATTCGCCAATTCTCAACCACGCCAACCTATGACTTTAACTTGGGTTATCGTGTTTTAAAATCTAACAATACCAATGCACTGGTACGTAATGGTGGTTGGAATATTAATCTGTCTAAAACAGGCTATATCAATGAAGCAGGGCGTTGTGTGGTGATGCATACCACTTTGAATAACCGTCCTGCAGTGGTGGTGCTTTTGGGTGCAGATACTTCACAAGCACGTACCAATGATGCAACTCGCTTAATGAGTTGGGCAAGCCAGTTACCTAAACGTATTTAAGAGCACATTCAGCTTGGAGCGTTGAGTTATCAATCGTATGACTCAACTTCCGTTAAAGTTGCATGATTCCAAATACAAAAAAACCTGCTAATGCAGGTTTTTTTGATCACGATTCAAAACTTACATGTTTGAAAGGATAGAGTCTTTTACTTGTTGCATTGTAGCATCAATAGAGAGCATCACAGCATCTGCACATTGTTTCATTGCAGTGTCAGGATCTTTCAGACCGTTACCTGTTACGGTACATACAATCACAGAACCTTCTTTGATTTTACCTGCTTTGATGTCGCGCATTGCACCACCAATAGACGCAGCAGATGCAGGCTCAACAAATACGCCTTCATACATTGAAAGCATGCGTTGTGCTTCTAAGATTTCAGCATCAGTTAGCTCATCAAACCAACCTTCTGAATCGCGTACAACGGCTTTGGCATGGTTCCAGCTTTGTGGGTTACCAATACGAATTGCAGTTGCAACAGTTTCAGGGTTTTCTACAGGCGCACCACGTAAGAATGGCGCAGCGCCAGACGCTTGATAACCCACCATGATTGGGCGGCCTTCAGGGTTTGGACCTGTGAATTTGTCCGTTGCTGCGTCATAGACCACTTGCTCGAATTGATCGGCAGATTGGTTGGCAACCGCTTCGGTATAACCCATCCAGTGTGCAGTAATGTTGCCTGCGTTACCTACAGGTAAGCAGTGGTAATCTGGTGCACGACCTAACTCATCTACAATTTCATACGCAATGGTCTTTTGACCTTGTAGGCGGTAAGGGTTGATCGAGTTCACAATGGTCACAGGTGCTTGGTCAGCAACTTCTTTAACTAGACGCATACCATCGTCAAAGTTACCGCGGATTTGCATGGTGATGGCACCGTACATCATCGCTTGTGCCATTTTACCCATGGCAATTTTGCCTTCAGGAATTAAAACGAATGCTTTGATGCCTGCACGTGCAGCATAGGCAGCAGCAGCAGCAGAAGTATTACCTGTAGATGCACAGATAATGGCTTTTGAACCTTCTTCAACTGCTTTAGTAACTGCCATGGTCATACCACGGTCTTTAAATGAACCTGTCGGGTTTAAGCCTTCATACTTCACATAAATTTCAACATCTTTACCAATAATGCGTGGAATATTCTCAAGCTTAATCAGTGGCGTGTTTCCTTCGCCTAGAGAGATTGCACGTGTGGTTGCAGACACTGGTAAACGGTCACGATAACGGTCAACTAAACCAGTATAACGATTGGCATTCGACATGATGATGTTCCAATTGTGTGTAGAGCTTGGCAAGGGGAAATACTCCCCTTCACCCGATTAATTATCAAGCGATTCTAAACGAATTCGTACAATTTCGCCATGAATGGTTGGCAATGCTTGAATTTGTTGTAACGCTTCATCCATTTTCGATTCTAGGACTGGGTCAGTCAGAATCACGATAGGAATAAGGTCTTTTAAGCGTGATTGCTGCATGATGGCATCAATACTGATTCCCGCACGGCTTAAAATGGTGGTTACATCGGCAAGTACGCCAGTTTGGTCTTCGGCATTAATGCGAATGTAGTAACCCGTGGTCATTTCTTCACGGCTTAAAATTGGCAAGTCGGTTAAGGCTTCAAATGCCAATTGTGGAATTGTACCTGCGCCATCTTCGGTATAAGAAATGTCACGGACAATATCAACGACATCGGCAACTACCGCAGAGGCTGTTGGGCCTGCACCTGCACCTGCGCCATAATAGAGCGTTGGACCAACCGCATTGGCTTGTACCAAGACCGCGTTTTTCACGCCATTAACATTGGCAATCAATTCTTCTTCAGGAATTAAAGTTGGGTGAACACGCAGTTCAATGCCTTTGTCGGTACGACGGGCAATACCCAAGTGTTTGATGCGGAAACCGAGTTCTTCGGCATATTTCACATCTTGCGCGGTCACTTTGCCAATACCTTCGGTAAAGACTTTGTCAAACTGTAGCGGAATACCAAATGCACATGAAGCCAAAATAGTCAGTTTGTGAGCAGCATCAATACCTTCGACGTCAAAAGTCGGATCGGCTTCGGCATAGCCTAACTCTTGCGCTTCTTTCAGTACATCTTCAAATGCACGACCTTTTTCACGCATTTCACTTAAAATGAAGTTGCCTGTACCGTTGATGATGCCTGCCAACCATTCAATTTTGTTGGCAGCCAAACCTTCACGGATGACTTTAATAATTGGAATACCACCTGCAACCGCAGCTTCATAGGCAATTTGTACGGCATTGTCTTCAGCTGCTTTAAATAGCTCATTGCCGTGTTCTGCAAGTAGGGCTTTGTTGGCTGTCACTACTTGTTTGCCGTGCTTCATGGCTTCCATGATCACGTCATAAGCAGGGTGAATACCGCCCATCACTTCAACCACCACGTCTACATCGGGTTGACGGACAATGTCCATCAAGTCGGAGCTTTGCTTGACCGATTCAGGCAAGTTTAGGTCAGGACGCGGACGACGTGTTCCCACATAAGTGATTTCAATTTCACGACCGGTGCGACGTCTAATCTCAGCAGCATTTTCTTTTAATAGTTTAAGGGCACCACCACCCACAGTACCAAGACCGAGGATTGCCAGACGAACTGGTTTCACGTCACACTCCATATTTTAATAACTTTAAGCAAGCCTAGATCATAGCTAAAAAAACGCGCTGACTCTAGGGCAGATCTCACTTATCTTCACAGTATAAAAAAAAGTAAAATAACGCATAAAAAATCGTTATTTATATTGGCTTCATAGATGCTACGTCTTGGTGTATTGGGATGATGCAGCATCCACAGATCCGCTATTTTTATTTGTCTAAGCGCTTGATCAATTCAGCGGTAGACAGATAGCCGCCTAAATATACGCCTTCGGCATTATAAATCGCAGGTGTGCCATTGACGCCCATATTTGAGCCCAATTGATACTGAGTACGAACAGGGTTTTTACAGTTGGCAGGTGCAATTTGTGCGCCATTCATGACCTGATTAAAGGCAGCGTGACGATCTTCGCTACACCAAATTGCTTCCATAGCAGGCATGTGCTGTTCACCACGCGGCCAAGCAATGTAACGGACTTCAATGCCTTTACCATTCATTTCATCCATTTGTTCATGTAGACGATGGCAATATGGACAGCTGACATCGGTAAATACATAAATGACGTGTTTGGTTTTGCCTTTGGCAGGGAATACCAATAAATCTTCCTGTTTTAATTCAGCAAAAATTTTCTTGTTCACGCCTGCTTGCAGGTTTTCACTGACGTTATGTAGTTCTTTGTCACCTAAACGGATCACATCGCCCTGAATAATGTATTTGCCATCACTGGTGGCATAGACCGATGACATGCCTTCAAGACTCACCCAAAATAAATTTGGAACTTCAGTGGCTTTAATGTCGGTAATTTTGGCGTTGATACCTGCAGTTTTAAAATGTTGCTGCAAGGTTGTACTTAAACGCTGTTGTGCATTGCGTTCAATTAGGGTTGATGCTTCACCCGTTGCAGGCGCACTGGCGGTGAGTGTGGTTTGCTTTTTATCTTCATTGTTTGCATTTGAACATGCGGTGATTGCAAAAGCACTTGCCAGTGAACAGGCAATCAAAAGTGTCGAGCGGGTAAATGTCATAAACAACCCTTTCTTGTTGGCATAAAAAATAGAGCGTTAGCATAACAAAAAATATTCGTGATCGTTAGGGGTTGTTGCCATTTCATAAATGGCTTACGTTCATAGATGAAGTGTCAACAGACCCTATGCTTCTACGTCGTTTTTGTTTTTTAAGCCCGTGGATGATGCTGGGCATGCAATTGCTGCATACGGATTTGTGCGACGTGGGTGTAGATTTGTGTGGTGGATAAATCACTGTGCCCGAGCAGCATTTGTACCACGCGTAAATCTGCCCCATGATTGAGTAAGTGTGTGGCAAAGGCATGTCTTAACGTGTGTGGTGATAATTCGGCTTGAATGCCTGCTTGTAGGGCATAGCGTTTAATGGCATACCAAAAATTTTGTCGGCTCATAATGCCGCCATGCACCGTTAAAAATAGATAATCGGTGGCACTTTTATATAGTTGTGGGCGCGACTCAGTTAAATATTTTTCTATCCACTCACATGCGACTTGCCCCATAGGTACCAAACGCTCTTTATTGCCTTTACCTACAATTCGTAAATAGCCTTGTTTCAGGTTAATCAACTCTAAACGTAAATTCAGCAATTCCGTCACTCGTAAACCGCAAGCATATAAGACTTCAAGCATGGCACGATCTCGTAATCCGAGTGCAGTGTTGATGTCAGGAGCGTGAATTAAGGCTTCAACATCGGCTTCGGATAAATCTTTGGGTAAGGCACGACCTAATTTTGGGGTTTTATGCGCAGCAACAGGGTTGTCAGAGCGCAGTTTGTGCTCTCTTAAAAATTTATAAAAAGAACGTAGTGCAGACAGGCAGCGTGCAATAGAGCGGGGGCTTTTTTGTTGTTTGGTGAGTTCGATGAGTACATCTGAAATATCGTCATGATTCCATTCAGGCATGGGTTTGCTGACATAGTCACTGCATTGAATTAAATCGGACAGATAGGCATTGCGGGTATGCGGGCTGACACTTTGCGCGATTAAATCGTTGCGATAGCCTTCCAAAAAGCTCAAAGCTTCTGGAATTTGTATTGCAGCAGGAATACGAGGTTTTTTGTTCAGCATAGGAATCACAGGCGAAATCACAAAATTAATTGAGAAATTCGATAATAAGCAGCGTTATTTTCTACTCTAATCCAATTCAGCAGGGCTGTCGATGTGATATAAAGCATTTAAATGTAAGTCGACCTTATTTGTTAATTGTTCTCATTTGCATGTTATAATGTGCAAAATGGTATAGGAATTTCACGGTGCGTTTGTCAGAACTTAAAGCAAAACAAACAGCCATCATCCGTCAGGTATTACGTACTGCCGATGGTGGAACATCCCTTAGTGACTTAGTGGCAAACCGCTTAGAAACACTGGGTTTTGTGCCAGGTACGCAGGTGCAGGTGATTACCAAAGGTATTTTTGGTGGTGATCCAATCTTGATTCAAGTGGGATTTACCCGTTTTGCTTTGCGCAAAGTAGAAGCTGAACGCATTGAAATTGAACAAGGGGTGTCTGCATGAGCGATGCCTTACGTATCGCACTTGTAGGGAATCCAAACTGCGGTAAAACATCTTTATTTAACCATTTGACAGGGACACGTCAAAAAGTCGGCAACTACGCAGGCGTGACCGTGGAGCGTAAAGTCGGGCAATTTACCTTGCCTTCAGGGCAGGCGGTGCGGGTGCTGGATTTGCCCGGAACCTATAGTTTAGAAGCCACCAGTCCCGACGAAGCTATTACTCGAGATGTTGTACAAGGCAAAATAGACGAAGAAGGTCAGCAAGATGCCTTTCTTTGTGTCGTGGATACCACCAACCTGAAATTGCATTTGGGCTTGGTTTTGGAAATGATTGCACTGGGTCGTCCGATTTTGTTGGTACTCAACATGATGGATGAAGCACGTCGTCGTGGCATGCAAATCAACACGCAAAAATTGTCTGAGCGTTTGGGTGTACCTGTGGTGGAAACCGTGGCAGTGCGTGATTCAGGTATTCAAAACTTAATGCATGCCTTAGATCAGGGTAAATTTGCTGTTCCGCAGACAGAATTGACAGGCTTAACCGGTAGTCAGCATCAACGGATTCAAACCATTTTGCATGATGTGGTGCACTTTGTAGATCAAGAAGACAAACGCTCCGACTTCCTCGATAAAATCTTTTTACATCCTGTATTCGGCTTAGTCAGCCTTGCGGTGATGATGTTTGTTGTCTTCCAAGCGGTATTTGCTTGGGCTGCACCGTTTATGGATGGTATCGAAAGTTTATTTGGCTGGCTAGGCGAAGTGATTGGCGAAAACATTAGCCATCCCTTGCTAAACAGCTTGATTGTGGATGGCATTATTGCGGGCGCAGGCGGTGTAGTGGTGTTCTTGCCGCAAATTTTAATTCTGTTCCTGTTTATTTTAATTTTGGAAGAATCGGGCTATTTGCCACGTGCCGCATTCTTGCTCGATAAGCTGATGTTTAGCGCAGGTTTGAGTGGTCGTGCCTTTATTCCATTGCTGTCTAGTTTTGCCTGTGCAGTGCCAGGCATTATGGCAACGCGTAGTATTGCTGACCCACGTGATCGTTTAACCACGATTATGGTTGCACCGTTAATGACCTGTTCTGCGCGCTTGCCTGTATATGCCTTACTCATCGCGGCATTCATTCCCAATCAAACTGTATGGGGCATGTTTAATTTACAAGGTCTGGTCTTGTTTGGTCTGTATATGGCGGGCATTGTGAGTGCCTTGGGCGTATCTTTTGTGCTTAAATTTTTGCAAAAAGATAAATCTGAGCATGTCTTGTTGATGGAGCTACCAAGTTACCGTTTTCCAGACCTAAAAAGTGTTTGGATTGGTTTGCTAGATCGCGCCAAAATTTTCTTAAAGCGTGTCGGTGGCATTATTTTTGCACTGTCGATTTTATTGTGGTTCTTGTGTACGTTCCCGCAGCCGCCTGAAGGCGCGACCATGCCTGCAATTGACTATAGTTTTGCAGGGATGCTGGGGCATGTATTACAGCCAATTTTTGCTCCTGTGGGCTTTAACTGGCAGATCGTGATTGCCTTGATTCCTGCGATGGCAGCGCGTGAAGTGGTGGTGGCTGCATTAGGCACAGTCTATGCCTTATCTGCAGTGGATGAAGATGCCATGTCCCAAGGTTTGGCTGCTTTAATTAGTGGTGGTGGTGAACTGGGCTGGTCATTGGCAACGGGTTTATCGTTATTGGTGTGGTTTATTTATGCACCGCATTGTTTGGCAACTTTAGCAACGGTAAAACGCGAAACAGGATCATGGCGTACGGTCAGTATTATGACCTGCTATCTATTTGGTTTGGCTTATTTCATGTCATTCCTGACTTATCAAACGGCATCGTATTTGTTGGGTTAAGGCACATGCCTGACCTACAGGAGTAGATGAACATGGTTGAAATTTTAATTGTTGCTGCATTGGTACTGTGGAGTGCTGTAGTAGTCTTTAAAAAAGTCTTTCCCAAGACTTCTGGCGCAGTTTTTCTAAAACTCTCCAATTTCTGTACTGAAAAAGGCTGGCATGGCTTGGCCAAATGGCTAAAACCTGCAGCCGCGGCAGGCTGTGGCGGCAGTTGTGGTTGTGATTCTCAAGATCAACCCGCAGAAAAGCAAGTTGAAGTTCAAGCGGTGAAGTGGAAATAGGCTTGTTTATTCACTTTAGCAATATTCTTTTTAAAAACCGTCTGCAATATGACGGTTTTTTTACGCACTGACACAAAAAAACTGCAGGAACTGCAAACAGAAAAAGCATTCAAAACAGCAAAGTGCTACTATTTTGTCTGTTTCAAAATTAGCGCACAAAATGGGGCAAAAATGTTAATACAACGTGGTGGATTAAAAGTCGTTGCAGGACTTGGTATTTCTGGTGTTGCAGCCGTTAATTTTTTACATCATCAGGGTTACCGCGTTGCTGTGACAGATTCTCGCCCCACACCTCCAGGGCATGACCAAATTCCTGCCGAAGTAGAAACCCGTTTTGGTCAGTTTGATCAGGATTTATTGCTGTCTGCGGAAGAAATTGTGATTAGCCCAGGTTTAGATCCAAAACTCCCTGAAATTCAGGCTGCGATGGCGCAGGGCATTCCTGTGGTGAGTGAAATTCAGATTTTACGTCGTGCGACCGACAAACCTATTGTGGCAATTACAGGGTCTAATGCGAAAAGTACCGTTACCACACTGATTGGTTTAATGGCAGAGCAGGCAGGTAAAAAAGTCGCGGTAGGTGGAAATTTGGGACGCCCTGCGCTGGATTTGATTAAAGATGATCCTGAACTGTATATTTTAGAACTCTCCAGTTTTCAGCTAGAAACCACCTCGAATTTAAATGCAGAAGTGGCGGTAGTGCTGAACATGAGTGAAGACCATTTAGACCGTCATGGCGATATGCTCGGTTATCACACCGCCAAACATCGTATTTTTCAGGGTGTGAAAAAAGTGGTGTTTAACCGTGATGATGCTTTGAGTCGTCCGTTGGTGCCAGATCAGACTCCTATGCAAAGTTTTGGCTTAAATGCGCCTGACCTAAACCAATACGGCTTATTAAAAGATGATGATGGCAGCATGTGGTTGGCACGTGGGCGTGAGCGTTTATTAAAAAGCACCGAGATGTATATTCAAGGCACACACAATATTGCTAATGCATTAGCGTGTTTGGCATTGGGTGAAGCCATTGGTTTATCTATGCACAGCATGCTGGAAACGCTGAAAACCTTTAAAGGTTTGGAGCATCGTTGTGAATTCGTCAAAGAATTACATGGGGTGCGTTATTATAATGACTCCAAAGGAACCAACATCGGTGCAACTTTGGCAGCTTTAGATGGCTTGGGTGCAGCAATTCAGGCACAAGGCGGTAAGGTTGCGATTATTTTAGGTGGGCAAGGCAAAGGGCAGGACTTCACTGCGCTACGCCAATCATTGCAACAATATGCCAAACTGGCAGTGTTGATTGGTGAGGATGCTACGAAAATTGAAACAGCAGTTGCGGGAACAACCCAACTCTTAACTGCAGATACCTTGCAACAAGCAGTTGAAATCTGCCAACAACATACACAAGCGCATGATGTGGTGTTATTGTCACCTGCATGTGCAAGTTTTGATATGTTCTCGGGCTATCCAGAACGTGGTCACAAGTTCGTTGCTTATGTCAACGCACTGGTATAACAACAATAAGGTGTGAGATATGGCTGGCTTTGCTCAGACAACAATCAATAAACTCAATCAGGTCTATGAGCGCTGGTTACCCAAACTGCCAGCGGAAGTGAATGTACGCAATGTACTGATTTTTAGCGTACTGGCGCTGTTATGTATTGGTTCAATCATGGTGGCATCGGCTTCTATGCCTTATGCCGAGCGCATGCATGAAAATGCCTTTCACTATGTATTGCGTCATGGCATTTCTATTGTGGTGGCATTAATCGCTGCCGTGATTGCCTATAGAGTGCCGCTGAATACCTGGTTTAACAACACCTTCTTTCTGTGGATTGTGACCATTGCCTTGTTGGCTGCAGTGTTGCTGGTGGGTACTGAAGTCAATGGTTCTAAACGCTGGATTCGGGTCGCAGGTTTTACCCTGCAAGCTTCCGAAGTCGCTAAAGTGATGATGGCCATTTTTACCGCTGACTATGTGGTGCGCCGTGCCGAAGAAGTGCGTAATAACATTAAAGGTCTGATTCGTCTTGCAGTGATTATGGCAGTCACGGTAGGTTTGGTGATTGCAGAGCCTGACTTGGGGGCGACCGTGGTGATTGCCTTGACCATGTTAGGGGTCTTCTTTTTAGCTGGTGCGCCATTAATTCAGTTTGGTATTGCCTTTGGCGCGATTATTGCCGCCTTTGTGTTTTTGGTGGTATTTGAGCCTTATCGTTTTGAGCGTTTAATGTCGTTCTCAAACCCGTGGAATGACCCTTTGGGTGTCGGTTATCAGTTGTCTAACGCCTTAATGGCATTTGGACGCGGTGAATGGGCAGGCGTAGGCTTGGGGCATAGTATCCAGAAAATGTCCTATTTACCTGAAGCACATACGGACTTTATGTTGGCTGTCTTAGGTGAAGAGTTTGGCTTTTTAGGCATTTTTGTGGTGTTGAGCTTGTCTTTTGCTATGCTGATTGCCTGCATTAAAATTGGTCATCGCGCCCTGAAAAACCAGTACTTACGTGCAGGATATTTGGCTTATGGCATCAGCATTATCTTCTTATTACAGATTATGGTGAATGCAGGCATGAATATGGGTATGTTGCCTACCAAAGGTTTGACTCTACCTTTTATTAGTTATGGTGGTTCATCGTTAATTATGTGTGCAGTGATGGTGAGTTTGATTCTGAAAATTGAAGCCAGCACGCATGAGATTAACCCTAGCCGTGAAGAATCCAGCTTCTAGAATTTATCCTTCTATTTCGCTTCTGGCTGAGCATGGTGCAAGACCATGCTTGGCATGACTGTTCCGCAGTGTAAGCACTTGACTGTAGTATTTTTTTGTTTAGACATAGGAAACAAGGGAATAAAAAATAAGGAAAAATATTGTCGTTGCTGTCTGAGTTCATAGCTACTGCGAGTGCGGCAAACGGGGCAGCTAAATTGACTTTTCTCGACCACTTTGGTTTTCGGTCCAACACCAAAAATAAAAAACATGACACAACCTCAAATGATCCATTTCAATTTGAGCATAACTGAATTTTAAATTTTATAAATAATAGCCGTGTAAAGCTGTGCCTGCAGGAATACGTGAAAGATCCCATTGCTGAATGGCTTGCGTAAGCATGCGTGCAGGGGTGTCTAATTCGACAGTGGCTTGATTTAAGGCAGTTAAAGCGGCTTGTAGCAGCTTCGGTGCTTGGGCTAAATCTAAAGCTTGTGCCAAGTTCTGTTTAGACAGTTTTTGCCCTTGTGCATTCATGGCTAAAGGCAGGTGCGTGTAGCTGAGTTTAGGGTAGCCTAACAGTTGCCCCAAATAGATTTGCCGTGCGGTGTTGTCGAGTAAATCTGCGCCGCGAACCACATGGGTAATGCCTTGCAAATAATCATCCACCACCACTGCCAGTTGATAATTGATAATGCCATCACGCCGTTTTAGGACAAAATCGCCCAAGTCCTGCGCAAGGTTGGAACATTGTTTGTCTTGCAGGCGGTCTTGAAAGCAAATCTCTTGGTCTGTGACTTTGACTCGAATCGCTTGATTGGCAAAATCTAAACCTAAATTGCGGCAAGTCCCTGCATAAATATGATTGGAGCCAAGCATTTTGCGGGTGCATTGACAGGCATAGACCAAGTCGCGTTGCTGCAATTGTTGCAACACGGCTGCATAGAGATCGAGGCGATCTTTCTGGAAAATAATTTCGGCATCTGGCTCAAATTGAAAGGCATCAATACAACGCAAGATATGATTTTCACTGCCAGGGTAAATGCGTGGGATGTCAGTATCTTCAATACGTACCAGCCAAGTGCCGTGCTGGGCTTTGGCATCGCAATAACTGGCAACGGCAGTAATGAGAGAGCCAAAATGCAAAGGGCCGGTTGGCGATGGCGCAAACCGACCTGAGTAGCGCGTCAGCGAAATATGATCTCGCTGCTGCGCATGGGGAGCATGCTCCGCTAAAGAATTTTCAACAGTCACAATTAACCGTTATTTTGCTTCTCTTTGATCTCTGCCAAAGTTTTGCAGTCAATACATAACGTTGCCGTTGGGCGTGCTTCTAAACGACGCAGACCAATTTCGATACCACAAGTTTCACAGAAACCATAGTCATCGTTTTTAATCGCTTCAATGGATTGTTCAATTTTACGAATCAATTTACGTTCACGGTCACGGGTACGTAATTCAATCGCAAATTCTTCTTCTTGTGTCGCGCGGTCATTCACATCAGGCAAAGCGGTATTTTCGTCTTGCATGGTGTTGAGTGTACGATCTACTTCTGACATTAACTCTTCTTTCCACGCCATTAAAATTTGACGGAAATGTTCGAGTTGTCCTTCAGACATGTATTCTTCATTCTTTTTCGGCTGATAAGGTGCAATACCAAATAAGCTAGCTGTAGAACCACCCTCTAAAGCCTTTGGCTTTGCCTTACGCACGCGTTTTGTAGCTTTTTCTTCTACAAGATCTGTTTGTTCGTCCAAGACTTGATTTTGGTTGTCATTCGCCATGTAGGGCATTCCTCATCATATGCGTAAGATTCATACGCGAAAAATATGGTGATATGCAAGTGTTTTTATCCACTCCCTCAGAAAGAATTCTCTCTTCGGGGGACGTCATCATATAGACTTTTTTTGATTATGGATAGTCTTTGATGTTTGGATGTGTTATCGCATTTTTTCGTTGAAGGCATAAAGTAAAGCAAAAAAAATAAAATGGAAAGTTAATAACCTGAAATTTCAAAATTTATTTGTTGTGTGACATGCTCAACCCGATGCACTTGGGTGCTAAAACTGCCATCTGCATTCAAATGTAACACACGGTAACCCGGTGCCTCAGGCCCAAGCGCAAAGTGCTGGCTATGTGGTTTAAATTGCACGCAGGTCGAAGGCGTAGAGTAAAATTGAATCCCTTGCCATTCATTTAATGAGTCTTGATGCACATGCCCACACAGCACCAATTTGACATTGTTGTGGCGTGCCAATACATCAATTAAGGCTTCGGTATTTTTAAGTTTGTGCTGATCTATCCAGTGCGATTGCATATCAAAAGGATGGTGATGACAGGCAATAATCACCTGCTGCTGCGCATGTTGCTGTAAAAGCTGATCTAACTGCTGTAATTGTGCTGCGTCCATCCAGCCATCAATCCGACCTTTAACCGCAGTATTCAGTAAAATGACACTCCAATTGCCCAACTCAATTGCATGAACTTGATTGGACTGTAAATGGAATGGAAAAACCGCGGCATCATCATGATTGCCCGGAATCTGGAAATGCGGCGTATTCAAAGTCTGCATAAACTGCAAATAACGCTGATAGGTTTCAGCAACAGGGATTTGTGCTAAATCGCCTGTATGGAAAATAGCATCGAGCTGCGGATATTGCTGTTGAATATCGTGCATTACCGCGTGAAAGCTGCGTTCAGGATTCATGTGCACAAACTCTAAATCTTCCTGATTCATGAGGTGCGTATCTGAAATTTGTACAATTGTCCAGCGTTGCTGGTGATTGTTTGAGAATAAAGTCATGCCTGACCCCTTAGACATCCTTCACGGTTTTAATTTGTTGTTGTAACCATTGCAATGCCATAATGACAGGTGCGTTTTTTAGCCGACCATTGGTCAGCAAGTTTGGAATTTCCTGATAATCAAGAATGTGTAATTGAATATTCTCTCCTTCATCTGGCATACCAAACACGCCACCTTCCTGTGGTAACGTGGTGCTCGCACTATATAAGTGGAACAATTCTGCGCATGCACCCGCAGATGGATAAAAACTGAATAAATGTTGTAATTCTTTTAATTCACAGCCCGATTCTTCCAAAGCTTCACGACGAATGCAACTTTCAGGTGATTCATTGCCATCTAGCACGCCTGCAATCACTTCGAGTTGCCAAGGCGAGTCGCAATCATCAATTGCACCAATACGGAATTGTTCAATCAGGGCAAATTTTTGTTGTGGTGCATCATAAATGAGTACCCCAGCCGCTTCAGGGCGTTGAATGAGTTCACGCTGAAGGACTGGGGTATATGTAGTTTGATTAAACAAGCGATGGCTCAGGCTGACTTTTTCAACCTGAATAAAACCACGATACAGGTATTCACGTTGGTGAATCTGTGCATCGTGTTGTCCATAAGTTGCTTGTTGAATAATCTTCATAAATTCTCATCAGGATGAGCAAAGCATAATTTCATCCTAACTGAGATTTTATTGAATACAAACGCTTTTTAAACAAATTAGAGCTTATGGTATAATTTTTGACCATGTTCCTGATAAGCGGTTTTCATGGCTTTGAGACCTGATTCGACCTCTGCATCTACTTGCTCCGTTTTGTTCGCAGCATTTTGATTTTGTGCATAATCTCTCACGTTTTGCGTGATTTTCATCGAACAGAACTTTGGTCCGCACATTGAACAGAAGTGTGCAGATTTATGCGCTTCTTTTGGCATGGTTTCATCATGCATGCTGCGTGCGGTATCTGGGTCAAGGCTCAGGTTAAACTGATCTTCCCAGCGGAATTCAAAACGTGCTTTAGATAAGGCATTGTCACGTGCTTGCGCGCCCGGATGTCCTTTGGCAAGGTCAGCCGCATGTGCTGCAATTTTATAGGTGATGATGCCGTCTTTGACGTCTTTTTTGTTCGGTAAGCCTAAGTGCTCTTTAGGTGTCACATAGCACAACATTGCAGTACCGTACCAACCAATCATCGCTGCACCAATTGCAGAAGTAATATGGTCATAACCTGGTGCAATATCCGTGGTTAATGGGCCGAGTGTATAGAATGGTGCTTCTTTACAGACTTCAAGTTGCAAGTCCATATTTTCTTTGACCATGTGCATTGGTACGTGCCCCGGGCCTTCAATCATCACTTGCACATCATGTTCCCAAGCGCGGTGAGTCAATTCACCCAAAGTTCGCAGTTCGCTGAATTGTGCTTCATCGTTGGCATCTTGAATACAACCCGGACGTAAACCATCACCTAAGCTGAACGATACATCGTAAGCTTTCATGATTTCGCAGATTTCATCAAAGTGTGTGTAAAGGAAGTTTTCTTCATGATGCGCCAAACACCATTGCGCCATGATTGAACCGCCACGCGATACAATACCTGTTAAGCGATTGGCCGTGAGTGGTACATAACGCAATAACACGCCTGCGTGAATGGTGAAGTAATCCACACCTTGTTCAGCCTGTTCAATCAGCGTGTCTTTAAAGATTTCCCAAGTGAGGTCTTCGGCAATGCCGTTTACTTTTTCTAGTGCCTGATAAATAGGTACAGTACCAATTGGCACAGGCGAGTTGCGGATAATCCATTCACGGGTTTCATGGATGTTTTTACCTGTCGATAAATCCATGATGGTATCTGCGCCCCAACGGGTCGCCCAAGTCATTTTCGCGACTTCTTCATCAATACTTGAACCCAGTGCCGAGTTACCAATATTGGCATTGATTTTGACCAAGAAGTTGCGACCAATAATCATTGGCTCACATTCTGGGTGGTTAATGTTGGCAGGAATAATTGCACGGCCTTCAGCCACTTCCTGACGTACAAATTCAGGCGTGATTTCAGTTAAGTTTTTAGCCCCAAAGTTTTGCCCTGGATGCTGACGCATATCGACACCTTCGCGTTGGCGTTGGTTTTCACGAATGGCGATATATTCCATTTCAGGGGTAATGATGCCTTGTTTGGCATAGTGCATTTGGGTGACGTTTTTACCCGCTTTGGCACGACGCGGCTTTTGAATATGGGCAAAACGAATCTCTGCAGTACGAATATCGCGTAAACGCTCTTGACCAAAGGCTGAGCTGAGGGTTTCTAGTTTTTCGGTGTCTTGGCGCTCTTCAATCCAGCTGTCGCGGATGTTCGGCAAGCCTTTGTTCAGATTAATTTCAACATTTGGATCGGTATATACACCTGAAGTGTCATACACCATGAGCGGTGGATTGTGCTCACCGCCTAAACCTGTTGGAGTGTCGGTCAGTTCAATTTCACGCATTGGCACCTGAATGTCTGGGCGTGAGCCTTGAATATAGACTTTTTTCGATGCAGGCAAAATGCGGGTTAAATCTTTGGCATCTTGCTCGTGTTGAGCAGAAATGTCAGCAGGGGATAGATTCGTTAATTGGTTCATTGCAATGATCCTGAAGAATGAAATCAACGAATCAAGCACGACCAAAAACATTGCAATTGAGTTGTTGAAACTTTAATAGTTCAACATTAACCGTGTGGCGGGGTTTTTAGGTGGCTTGATTCCTACGCAGGTTTTAACCTGATCAGGTTCAACGGTACTTGGGTTTAAATCTGTGTTGCAGACCTTTGGGCAAACAACAAAGAATGGACACAATCTCAGCGAGGAATTACTCGCGCTCCGTCAAGCTGTATAAATAGTAGCACGTTGTTGGTATAAAAGCAGGCTTCGCGCGGCTTTTATTCTTTGATGCCTAATGACAAGTATTTGAGCTTTAAGCGACTTTGGATAATTAGCGAGTAATACAAACGGCATCACTAAAACAATCGCGTTTTGCATGGATGGAGATGTTCTTTAAATTTAAATATTGATGCAACTGTGCATGTACTAAAGCATCATCGCCATATTCACGCTGTTCACGTGCAGTGGGCTGTGCTGCAATTTCAGTGAGTCGTTGTTCACTGCTCATGTGTAAAAAGGCAAGGAATTTACGCGCTTGCTGTGCTAAGGGAGATTTTTGCAACTTTGCCAGTTTTTTAATTTCAAATAATACGGCAGGTTGGATACTGTATTCATCGACATAATCCTGAGAAACAGGACTGTTGACTGTGCCTTTAAACAGCAGCAAGGCATACACTTCGGCTAGATAACGTGCATCCCGTATAAAGTGACTTTTAGGATAACGCTGTACGTAATCTTCCCAAAATAAGGCGCGTTCAATCAAATCGGCAGCATCAAGGGTGAGTCCACCATCACGCAGGCTGTGCTGCATATTGTCATTGGCCATTCTTTCAATAAAAATCTGCTCGGCATCGGGCATGTAAGGCGCAAAAATAATGGCTAAGTATTGCGGGCTTCGACGATAAACCAACTGTGCTTCACCTGCATCGTATAGCTCTAAATAGGCTTGTCCCTTATGTTTCAATAAATATTGATCACGCAAGGCAAAGTTTTCAAAATGACTTTGCTGAATGGTCGGATGCTGTGCCATATCAAAAGCGTGTTGGTCAAAGGCAGCTTGTTCTGCAGCGCTGCGTTCTACATGCAAAAAGCGTTGATACATTTGGGTCGAAAGATTGAGCAAATTTAATTGCTCATTCAAAGGCAGCAAGGGTAGGCAGACTTTTAAATCCTGATTAATTTGTTCTAGCGCAAACGTGGTGCGGGTATTGTCAATTTGCTGCATATTGTGCTGAATATTTTCACACATTTGGGTCAAATCCACAGGCTCGCTGGCACTGGCCTGTACCTTTGGTGGTTCAGCTACGGGAGGTGTATCTGAATTTTGGCAGGCGAGCAAATACAGACAACTGCCAAGCAGTAGGGCAAGTTTACTGGCGCGAAGAAATTTAACCATTACAGCAATTCAACATGAGTATTCATTCATCATCTAGTGCCTTCATTTAGGCACTATGGATTCCAAAAATTCAAAATGAGTCATTCATACCAAAATTCTAAATTTAAAATATCCGCTGTGAGGCACACGGTTTTAGAAGCTTGGGTCGAAGGACGAGGGGAGAGCTTGCATTGTAAAGTCAAAGCCACGGAGTAAATTGTAGTATTCTGCTAGAGTTTGGTTACATGCCTGTGAGTAAGTACCACTTTATGCAGCGATTGTTAGCACGTGTATGGCTTTGCTTAATTATTGCAATGAATTGAAATAATATGAAAAATTATCAAAATTAATGAAAATCATACGAAAAAAATGCAAATTCGCTTTAGTATGGGCGGTGTAAAAATACATTGCAGTAGGATTGACGAAATTACAGAGTGGGTTGATCGAAAAATAATGAAAAAAATGATGTTAGTGACATGCTTATGTTGGATGAGTTCAAGCGCTTTTGCTTTGGATTTAATGCAAGCCTATCAGCGTGCTCAAAATAGCGATCCGACTTGGCGCGCACAGCAATTAGAATATCAGGCCGATCAATTAAATTTAGGGCTTGCGCAAGGCAATTTACTGCCAACTGTGACTCTGTCGGGCAATATCACCCGTAAAATTCAGGAAATGAGTCGAGTCAATATTGCCAGTTCCTCGCCAGAGCTTTTAAGCAGTTCATCTTCAACTTCACGTCAAGTCGCGTTAACAGCACGTCAGCCTTTATTTCGTTGGGATGCTTGGCAAGCCCTGAAACAAGTCAAAACCTCGTTAAGCCTGAGTGAAGTCACCTTACGTTTACAACAACAGCAACATATTTTGAATGTATCAGAAGCGTATTTTAATGTGCTGAGACAGCAGTCTTTAACAACAGCATATTTACAAGAAGAAAAAGCTTTGTTGGAACAGCTCAATATGATGAATGCCAAACTGCGTGAAGGTTTGGTGGCTAAAAGTGAAGTCAGTGAAGCCAATGCGCAATATCAAAATGCACGAGCGAACAGGATTGGAACACATGTGCAGTTGGTTTTGGCACAAGAGCAGTTGGCACAATTGATTGGGCCATATCAAGAAAGTTTGGCAGTTTTGCGAGATGACTTTCAATTTCAAAAACCTGTGCCTGAAAGTTTAGAGGCATGGTCGCAATTGGCACAAACTCAAAATTTGGCTATTCAACAGGCACGTTTGCAGCGACAATATGCCGAAGATGCACGTCGGGTTGAACAAGCAGCACGTTATCCGCAGGTAGAAGCTGTGGGCAGTTATGGTTATGCCAAACAAAGCCCTGAAAGTATCATGTCGCCCGATGGTCAGTTCGACCAGGTCGGGATTGAAATGAACTGGAATGTGTTTAGCGGTGGGCGGGTCAATAAAAATGTGCAAAAAGCAGTGGTTTTGGTACAAAAATCTGAAGCCGAGCTAGATGCAGCAATCCGTAAAGCCAATACCGATGTGAAACAGGCATATTTACAAGTCGAAACTGATCAAGCCAAATTGCAGGCGCGACAGGCTGCAATGAGTTCAGCAGATTTAGTGGCACGAGCATCCAAAGCGCAATATCAGGAAGGTTTAAAAACCATGGTGGATGTACTGTTGGCACAGCGTAACGCCTTTTCTGCCAAGCAGGATTATCTCAATGCACAGTATGACTATTTGAAGCATGTGTTACAGTTGAAAGCAGCCGTTGGGCAATTGACTGAACAAGATGTGCAGGAAATGAATGCTTGGTTGATTCGGAAAGCCATATAGGGTCTGTTGACATTTCATAAATGGCTTGCGCTGTAGGCTAAAACTGAGCAGATCAGGCATGAAACGCAGGGAATAGCGAGACTATTGCCAAGTTTCATAACGCAATCTGAGAAAGTTTTAGCCACATGAGCAAGAACAAAGCGTTGCTTTGTTTGCTGCGCAAGGGGGCGAGCATATTTTTGCTACTATTGCTTTATGAGTCAGTCATTTAGAATGACTAAATTTCCTGTCCCATGCCTTATATCAGCTAAAAAATATGCGTTGCCGCAAACATAGACGAAATGTCAACAGACCCAAGTCATTTTGTCATCTGAATGGCTTATGCTGTTTAAAGACAGAAACGATCAGACTTGAGAGTTTGGTGAGAAAATGTCATAAAAACGTCATCATTGCTGTGCTTTAATATTCAATCATTGCGTCAGTCTATCCTTTTGTTGTGGAGTGTATTCCTTGAGTACGAATAATCCTGTGTTAAGTCACCATATTTCTTCTCAGTTCAATGAAGATTTGCAGGATGTAAATACCAAATTTATGGCCATGGGTGGTTTGGTAGAGCAGCAGGTTGCCAACTCGATTCACGCACTCTTGGATACCGATGCAGCCTTGGCGGTAGAAGTTCAGTTCCAAGACAATGTTGTCAATCGCATGGAAACCGAAATTGATGAAGCCTTAACGTTGATTTTGGCGCGTCGTCATCCAGCCGCAATTGATTTGCGTATGGTGATTGCCATGTCTAAAGCCAATACTGACTTAGAGCGTATTGGTGATGAAGCTGCAAAAATTGCCCGTATTGCCCAAAACTTATGTGAAGAAGGTGGTTCGCCACGCGGCTATATGGAAACACGTCATATTGGTAACCAAGTGCGTGTCATGATTCACGATGCACTGGATGCTTTTGCACGTTTAGATGTCGATCAAGCACTGCGTGTTTTACTTGCCGATGCCGATATTGACCGTGAATATCAATCTGCAACACGTACTCTAATGACGTATATGATTGAAGATCCGCGTCATATTTCACGTGTGATTAATGTGATGTGGGTGTTACGTTCATTAGAGCGTATTGGTGACCACGCACGAAATATTTCAGAACAAGTGATTTATATGGTCAAAGGTTTTGACGTACGTCATACCAGCGTCAAAGAAATTGAAGAAAAAGTACAGGAACGCTAAGTTCAGCTTTTTTGAATATTCAGCCTCATCTAATGATGGGGCTTTTTTTATGGCTTGAAACAGCCGAAATTTTGGATAAAAAAAATCTCAGACTTTGGGGGAAATCTGAGATTGAAATCGGGGATATTTATTATAGTGAGAGATAATTGCTTATCTCCTTGAAAATAAGTATAGGAAAATCACACTCAAGAATCATGTGGTTTATTGTAGTGGAATGTAGCGTTTTATATACAAATGTATTTTTAAATTACATTATTTTTAGTGTGATTATTTTTAAAACTATTGTCTTTAAAATCAATAATTAATCTATTCTTGAGTGTTTTGTTGTGACTGTGTATTATACGTTTCAATCGAGAAATAAAAATAGGAAGTCAGCTTAACTTTTTGAATCTATTTTCATTTATTTAAAACATTGTTGCTGCAATCTATAATCAAAAATGGAATAAAAAAAGAGCCTTCGTAAAGACTCTTTTAATGATAATGCGAACAAGGTTTGAATTTTCTAAAATGAAAAACAGTACTTGGATTAGTTTTGAGGTTTTAAGCCTTCTGCGACTTCCAAGCTGGCATCATTGTTGAGAAACTTCTCACGTTGTTCTTCCAAAAACTTTTTCGCTTCAGGTTCAAACACATTTAAACGCTTTTCATTAATGAGCGTAGTTTGGTGTTTGAGCCATTCCTGCCAAGCCTGTTTAGATACCGTTTCAAGTAATTCTTGACCTTTAGCACCCGGAAAAGGAGCGAAATCCATCGCTTCCATGTCGGTTTGATATTTACGACAAAATACTTGTTTAGACATCTCTCACTTCCTGATTATGCATAAAGTTGAGCAAGACGTGTTTGAGCACGTTCAATTGCCGCTGCAACTTGTGCAGGCGCTGTACCGCCAATATGATCACGTGCATTTACAGAGGCTTCAAGGGTCAGTGCTTTTTCAAATACATCAGCTTGAATTAAATCTGAGAATTGCTGTAATTGTTCTAGGCTAAGTTCAGACAAGTCTTTGCCTTCTTGTACGCCCAATGCTACGGCTTTACCTACAATTTCATGTGCATCGCGGAATGCCACGCCATTTTTTACTAAGTAATCTGCAAGGTCAGTTGCCGTAGAGAAACCACGTAATGCAGCTTCACGCATTTCTGCAATGTTTGGTACTAAAGCAGGAATCATATCGGCAAATGCCATGAGCGAGCCGCGCACGGTATCAATGGCATCAAACAAAGGTTCTTTGTCTTCTTGGTTGTCTTTGTTGTAGGCAAGCGGTTGACCTTTCATCAGGGTCAACAGGCTCATTAAATCGCCATAAACACGACCTGTTTTACCACGCACCAATTCAGGCACGTCTGGGTTTTTCTTCTGCGGCATAAT
This sequence comes from Acinetobacter sp. AL9, assembly GCF_041464035.1. Taxonomy (NCBI): domain Bacteria; kingdom Pseudomonadati; phylum Pseudomonadota; class Gammaproteobacteria; order Moraxellales; family Moraxellaceae; genus Acinetobacter; species Acinetobacter sp. AL9. The sequence continues at coordinate 73,730 of NZ_JAYFSK010000001.1, forward strand.
GGATGAGCCAGTGCAGAAACGGTCTGGAATATTCACAAATTTGAACTGTGCCGATGTCCATAAAATCAGTTCTTCAGACATACGCGACAAGTGCATCATAATTAAAGATGCAGCAGCGTTAAACTCAATCCCGAAATCACGGTCTGATACAGCATCTAACGAGTTTTCAGATACAGCTTCAAAGCCCAACAATTCTGCGGTAAAAGCACGGTCAATTGGGTAAGTGGTACCTGCCAAAGCAGCAGAACCCAAAGGCATACGATTAACACGTTTGCGGCAGTCAATTAAACGCTCAGAGTCACGTACCAACATTTCAAACCACGCCATAAGGTGATGACCAAAAGTCACAGGCTGTGCGGTTTGTAAATGAGTAAAACCAGGCATAATGGTGTGGGTGTTTTTGGCTGCCAAGCTTAAAATGCCGTGTTGTAATTTTTTTAATAATTCTAAAATGGCATCAATTTCGTCACGGACATACAAACGAATATCGGTTGCTACTTGGTCGTTACGGCTACGACCTGTATGTAATTTTTTACCTGTAATACCAATACGCTGAGTAAGGCGTGATTCGATGTTCATGTGAACATCTTCAAGGTCAATACGCCATTCAAATTGACCTGCTTCAATTTCAGCCTGAATGGTATTTAAACCTTGGATAATATCGTCACGCTCTTCAGTCGTAAGTACGCCTACTTTGGCAAGCATCGTTGCATGCGCAATTGAGCCAGCAATATCTTGTTTATAAAAGCGTTGGTCAAATTGAACAGATGCTGTAAATTCAGCAACAAAAGCATCAGTCGCTTCAGAGAAACGACCGCCCCACATACCCGAAGTTTGGGCTTGTGACGGATTTGAGGAATTAGAAGATGTGGTCATATCGGCTCAATAAAGTAAAAAGCGGTGATTTGGACAAGAGTATAACAAATTCAGATTCACTTGCCGAAGAACAAGCCAATCAAACTTATGCTGATACGCAGGCAGAGCAACATGAGCTGTATTTTTTTACGAAAATAGGGCGTTGGCAATATCTAATTGAATTATTTATTGGCAGTAATGCTTTGGCAATGGTCTTGGCATTGGCTGAAGCACAAGGCTGGCATGGCTTAAGTTTTGCTCGGGTGCTGCAATACGTGCTCTATATTAATTGGGTGGTGTTGTGTTTTGCGGCCTTGGTGGAGTTTTTTCAGGCGCGTTTTTTACGCATGGGCTTGAGTTTATCTTTTTTGGTCAGTTTTTTGCTGCTGCAAGGCATCGTGTTGCTGACCACACTCAGTTTAAATACCTTGTTGCATTTTGGGCAAAACTTTCATCTACAGCAATTTGGTATAGATGATCTGTTACATGGCGTTGGACTGCATTTGAGTTATGGCGTGTTATTGGGCGCATTTTGCTTTCGTTATATTTATGTACGTGAACAGGCGATTCAGCAACGGCATAGTGAATTACAAGCGCGGGTACATGCCATGCAGGCGCGTATTCACCCACATTTTTTATTCAACAGCCTCAATAATGTGATTAGTCTCATTGCCATAGATCCCGATAAAGCCGAGCAAATGTTGCTCAATTTGTCGCGTTTATTTCGTGCCAGTTTGCAAGAATTAAAACTGGTTAGCCTGAAAGATGAGATCGAACTTTGCCAGCGATATTTAGACATAGAACAAATTCGTTTGGGTGATCGGTTGGCGGTAGAATGGAAAATTGAACAACCGCAACTGCTCAGTCAGGTACAAATTCCGTTATTAACTTTACAACCCTTGCTAGAAAATAGTATTTTTCATGGAGTTGAAAAAGTTTTAGCAAAGAGTACGATAAGTATATTGATCGAAATATTGCAAAACCAAGTCAATATTGTCATTACAAATCCGTATGTCAGCGATAAAATAAATTTAAGATCTGGACATGGGATTGCACTGCAAAACGTGGAACAGCGCTTAAAAGCGTATTATGGGCGCAGTGTTACTTTCAAAAATTATGCGGGGAATGGTATGTACACGACTGTGTTGCAATATCGCTATAAATAAAAAAACTTGTGATTGTTCTGATTTTTCTTAACTTGATAAAAATAAAGTATTCAACTGAAAAGGAGGGGAAATGGACATCCTAATTTGTGATGATGAGCCTCTAGCTAGAGAGCGATTATCACGTTTGGTCACTCAACTGGGGCATCATGTGGTGGCAACGGCAGCTCATGGGCAACAGGCGATTGAACTGGCGGATGAACATCAGCCGGATGTCATATTATTAGATATTCAAATGCCGGGAATGGATGGTCTAAGTTGTGCTCAACATTTGCGTGAGCTTGACCCTATGCCAGCCATTGTGTTTTGTACCGCTTATGATGAACACGCACTTGATGCGTTTAAATCCAATGCGGAAGGCTATTTGTTAAAACCGATAATGCAACAGGAATTGCAACAGGTTTTAGATCATTTAACAAAACTCACGCAAGCGCAGATGAGTCATTTAAAACAAAAAGAAAATATGGACGAATTAAAAATAAAACGTCACCAAATCGCGGCGAAAACCTATCGCGGTGTAGAATTGGTGCCAATAGAAAATATCTACTATTTTTTAGCTGATCAGAAATATGTCACGGTGCGTCATAAAAATGGCAGTGTCCTGATTGATGAAACGCTGAAAGATTTAGAAACCGAGTTTGGTGATCAGTTTATTCGGATTCACCGAAATGCCTTGGTCTCGATTCAGTTTTTGGAGGGGCTAGAAGTGGTCAATTCAGGACAGTATCAGGTACGTTGCCGTGAGCTAGATGAGCGTTTGGCTGTTAGCCGACGACATTTGCCTTTATTGCGAGAACGCATCCAAAAACTCTAATTTGTCAGCATCATCGCAGATGAATACGCAACAGATTGATAAATCGGCAAAGAAATAGACTTGCATTTTTAGGGGATCAGGTTAAGTTTAGATGAACTTATTTATCTTGCTTAGCCACTATGATGAAAACCCTGAAAATTGCAACTCGACAAAGCCCGCTTGCGTTATGGCAGGCTGAACACATTCGTGCCCGCTTAGAGGCGATGCATGCCGATTTAACTGTTGAGTTGGTGACCTTTGTCACACAGGGCGATAAAATTTTAGATACCCCATTGGCAAAAATTGGGGGGAAGGGCTTATTTGTCAAAGAATTAGAAGCCGCTTTAATGGATGGGCGTGCCGATTTAGCCGTACATTCTATGAAAGATGTACCCATGGCATTGCCTGAAGGTCTGAGCTTGGCGGTCATTTGTGAGCGTGAAGACCCACTCGATGCCTTTGTGTCGAATCACTATGCCAGTTTTGCAGATTTACCACAGGGCGCTAAAGTTGGAACCTCAAGCTTGCGCCGTAAATGCCAAATTTTAAAAGCACGTCCAGATTTAGAGATTATTGATTTACGTGGCAATGTGGGTACGCGCTTGTCTAAGCTAGATGATGGTCAGTATGACGCGATTATTTTAGCCAGTGCAGGATTAAAGCGTTTGGGCTTGGCAGAGCGTATTCGTCATACCATTCAGCCTGATCTGAGCTTACCTGCTGTTGGGCAAGGCGCTTTAGGTTTGGAGTGTCGTAGCCAAGATCAGGCGGTATTGGATTTGATTTTACCGTTGATGGATGCAGACACCAATGTGTGTGTACGTGCGGAACGTGCCTTTAATGCCTATTTGGAAGGTGGTTGTCAGGTGCCAATTGCAGGCTACGCAACTTTGCAGAATGGTCAGTTGCAGATTGAAGGTCGTGTTGGTAGTGTCGATGGGCAAACCATTCTTAAAGCTGTGCAATATGGCGCACCTGAACAGGCTGAAATGCTAGGTGAAGAATTGGCAAAAGCTTTATTGGCACAAGGTGCGGGTGAATTGCTCAAAGCCTTGTATCAATAATTCATATTGCACCAGAAGCCCATGCTCTTCATTAATACCCGACCTCAAGATCGTGCAGAGGCCTTAACTCAGGCTTTGCAACAACAGCATATTGAGGTCATTGATTTGCCCTTGTTGCAGCTTTCTGCACAGCCGTGGTCGGAGCAACTGGCTAATTTATATGCCCAGTTGCCTCACACGCATATTATTGTGGTGGTTAGTCCGACTGCTGTCGATATTGGGATGCAATATTTAGCCCGAAGCCAAATATCATTGCAGGATTTGCAGCATATACGTTGGGTGGCTGTGGGCGAAAAAACTGCAGAAGTTTTAAGTGGATATGGTCTTTACAGTGAAGTCCCACAGGTTGAAACTTCCGAAGGGATGCTGAGTTTGCCGTGTTTGCAAAATTTGAAAGTCGGCACACAAATTGCCTTTTGGCGTGGTGTGGGCGGTCGGCAATTTATGATGCAAACACTACTTGATCAGGGGATGCAGATCCATAATTTTGTGTTGTATCGACGGGAGTGTCCTGCCAGTTCTATTGAAAAAATGCAGGCAGTACGCGCGCGTTTAATACAATCTTCAGAATTTATCATGATGATCAGCAGTGAAGCCAGTTGGTTAAACTGGCTAAGCTTAATTCAGCGGGATTTCGATCTACTGAACAAAGGTCATTATTGGGTATTGGGTGATCGTTTAGAGAAAATTTTGCTCGATTATCAAACGCAGCATCATACAAAATATAACGTATTCAAGTTGACCCATTTAAAAACAGAATTAATATTGCACCACATGATGCGCATGCAAGGAAAACTATGAAAAAACTGGTTGTGATAGTGGTGTTGATCGCTTTGGTCTGGATCGTTAAATTAAGTTTTGATGTGATGCAAGTCTCGACGCAACAACAGCAACTCAGTCAAAGTTTGCATTTTGTAGAAAAAAATATTGCCAATTTAAATGATCAATTGGTGGCTTTGCAGCGCCGTAATTATACACAAGGTGCAGCAGAACAGCCCGCAGTATCCAGCGCTGTGCCGCAAGTAGATGCTATTCAACCAATGGAGATGGTGGCGCAGCAATTGGACTTGGTGGAATTTTCTTTACAGCAACAGCAATTTCACTATGCAACCGAAATGCTGGCAAATTTAGACCGTGAGTTAAACGAATATGCTTTAGCGCCAGCTTTGAAACAAAGTTTGCACCAAGTTATTCAGCAAGATCAGAAACAAATTCAACAATTTATAACAACACGCGATGCGCAATATCAACAAGTGAGTCAGTTGTTACAACAGTTAGATCAACACATAAAACAGCAAGTTCAACAACCTGAGCTGAACCCTGCCGATGTCGATGATCGTTATTTTTGGCAAAAATGGCTGAGTATTGAATCAGCCAAGCAACCTGCAACACAGTTGATGCAGCGCCAGATTATTTTAAAAGAGGCACAATTGCGTCTATTGCTGGCTCGACAAATCTTTATGCAAGGTCAATATGTGCAATATCAACAAGAAGTGAATGACATTATTCAGTTATTACAACAATTGCCTGATCAGAAAGCACAGCAATTGGTTCAGCAATTAGAAAAAATTAGAAACTTAAATATCGTTCCAACGCCAAGTTTAAAAACGCGTGCTTTATTGGGAGCGGTATAAATGAAACAGATTTTACTCGCCTATGTAGTGGTCAGTATTGTACTGGTCGCTTTGCTGAGCGTACTGAGTTATGGGTATGGTTCAGGCTATGTTTATGTGTATTGGCGCGAATGGCAATTGCAAACCAATATTTGGTTGTTGTTGTTCTTTTTCTTGTCGATTAGTGTTTCGCTACAAATTTTATGGTTGTTGTTAAAGCGCTATTTTAGCCGTGAACAGCGTAAGGTTGAAACAGTATTTAACTTTAAAAATCTGCATCCATATGAGCAATTGGCGGTCATTTGGTTGCTAGATGCTGCAGAAGATCAACACCAGTTTATTCGACAGGTGTTTGCCCAGTCAGGTTTGCTCAAAGGAGTGATGGAAGCACGTATGCACTCCATCCAACAGCAATATCCGCAAGCGTTGGCTGCCTTAAATCAAAGCAGTGCCATGGCGTTTGAGTTGGCAGAAATACAGCGTATTGAAATTTATTTAGCGCAGCAACAACCTGAACAAGCTTTGACGCATTTAGAGTTTTTGAATCAGCACGAATTATCGCCGTGGTTATTTAAAGTCAAAACGGCTTATCAAAAACGTTTAATTGCCTTGTGGGGCGAATTTGCCACGCAATATCCTTGGCATTATTTACGTTCGACCAAATACGGGCATTTAGATGCAGACACCAAGCAAAAGTGGCTGACTGAGTTATTAACCCAATTTGAGCAGGCTGATGCAGAAAATTTACAGGCTTTGCAGCAGCGTTATAGTGATTTAAGTGAGCAGATTTTCAGTCAGTCTTATGCCATTCAGGTGTTGTGGTTGAAGTTATTGTCGCGTCTGCCTGATTTGGCCGCACAACATGAACGTCTTGCGGTACAGATGTTGAGTGAACAGTTTAATCAGGAAGTGTTTTATTTATGGTTCCAACATCAGTTGTTAAAACAGCAACCTGATTATGCAAAAATTGAACAGCAAATAAATCTGTGGGAACAGAAATACCCTGCATTACCTGTATTTAGTTTTGCCAAATGGCATATTTTTACAGCAACAGCGCGTTATTCAGAAGCCGAGCAATTACTGGATTTATATCCTGAACACGTATTAATGAGTTATTTAAGAGTTAAATCTAATTTAAAAGATCAGCCTGAATTATTAAAACAGTTAAATTTAATCTTTGAAAATAATTCTAATTTTGTCGAAATTAAAATTTAAGGGTGAGTTGTGTTAACACTAGCAGATTATCCAATTGTTTTTGAGCAGCGTGTTGCATGGGGAGATATGGATGCTTTTGGGCATGTCAATAATGTGATCTATTACCGTTATATTGAAAGTGCGCGTTTATATTATTTAGACCATTTAAAAATTTTACAGCAAGATGTTTTGACTGTGATTGCCTCAAATCAGTGCAAATATATACGTCCTGTGGTTTATCCTGATATTTTAAAAATTGGCGTTCGGGTAGAAGAATTGCGTAATAGTGCCATGCGTATGCATTATTTAATCCACAGTGAAGCACAGCAAATGGTGGTGGCAGAGGCAGATGCGGTGATTGTATGTGTAGATCGCGTCAATATACAAAAAACCTTAATCCCTGAAAATGTACGCGCGGGTATTCATAAAATAGAAAAAACCGTACAGCATATTCTTGATTAAATCTTAATAATCAGTTCATAATATGTCCGACTGTTATTTATATGTAGAGTAGTAGATTTTTTATTGACGCTTCGGTTTGATAAAAATAGAATGAATCTGCTTAATTTAATAACTGAATATAAAAAGCATAGTTTTTGGAGTAAGTATGATGCCTGATATTAGCAATTTGTCTGTAGAACAGTTAAAGCGTTTACAAGCTGAAGCGGAGGCATTAATTGCCACGAAAAAAGATCAAGCGATTGAAGATGCCTATAATCAAATTTTAGCGATTGCAGACAATTTGGGTTTAAGCATTGAGCAGATTTTGGAAGTTGGCGAAAGCAAGCGTAAGAAAAGCCCGCGTAAAACAGTAGCGCCACGTTATCGTAGCAAAATCAATTCTACAGATACTTGGACTGGTCGTGGTAAAAAACCACGCTGGTTAGTCGCTGAATTAGAAAAAGGCGCAAAACTTGAAGATTTTCTAATCTAAGCTTCATCAATTTGTCATTGATTTGACTTGGAGTTCAAAAACCAAGCAATACGGCTTGGTTTTTTTATCTGTATCAATTGGCGACGCCGAAAAAGTGTGCATAATGTGTGAGTGTTATAAAAAGTCATTCATAGAAAAATTAGTAAGGTTGGTCGTGGTGGCATGATAAAGAAACCCAAATACATCACGTGGTGGATTTTCGCCCTCATTGCATCTTTGTTTTTTGTGTTATTACAAATTCCAGCAGCGTGGTTAATTTCAAAATTTTATAAAAATAATCAGACCTTACATAATGTGAGTGGCAATATCTGGAAGGGACAAGCCGATTGGCACAATGGACAGTTACGTGGTTCTTTAAGTTGGAATACACGTCCTTTAGATTTGGTTTTATTGCGTGTCGCTGCCGATGTTGAAGTACACAGTGGTAATACTATACTCGAAGGCATTGTTGGCTATCGTTTTGGTAGCGTCTTGGTGCAATCTTTAGATGGGCAAGTTGCGCCAGAAACCTTAAAAAGTATTGTGGATTGGCAGTGGCCAAGTAATGCGATTCAACTCAAAGACATTCATTTGAATTTTAAAAAACAGCAAGGCTTCACCAAAGCCAAAGGACAACTGCAGTGGGCGGGTGGCGAATTGCTGTATCGTTTTGCTCAGCGCCAAGACCGTATGAATATCCCTGCGTTAAAAGGCAGTTTGTCCGATGAAAATGGCAAACTGTTATTTGATATTCGCGATCAACGTGAACAAAAAATGCTGAATATTGCGCTTGATCAAAGCTTGATGCTAGATGTGCAACTCACGCAACGCTTATTGATGAATATCGCCTCTTATGAAGGCAAAGCGGGCTTAGATACCTATGTGATCAGCACTCGCCAACCTCTATTAAAAGGAGGTTTCTAATGCGTACACTCTCTGAACGATTAGGGAATTTGCACTGGAAGCAGTTTGATCGTGCTGCGCCAGTATTTTTAGCTTTTTTGATTTTGTATCTGTGTTGGAAACTGGCGAGTTTATTTTGGTGGGTTGTTGCGCCGCCCCAAGTCATGCAAATTGATCGGGTGGAGTTGGGTTCACAGCAACCACAAATCCCGAATATTACCTCCTTTGCATTGTTTCAAGAACTTGGGCGCAGCAACACTGCCGATGATCAATTAAATATGACTTTGCAAGGTGTAGTGGTTGGGCAGCCGAGTCAGTTTTCTTCTGCGGTCATTAAAGTGAATGAGGTGGCAGAGCGTTACCGTGTGGGTGATGTGATTGATTTGAGTCAGTACCAATTGGCAGAAGTCTACTGGGATCGGGTGATTTTACGTCATAGCAGTGGCGCGACGCGTGAAGTATTGTTTAAAGGTATTGAAAATGGTTTAAATCAACCTATCGCACCTTTAATTCCAAGTGGTAATCAAGCTCCTGTAACTGCACCTACGCAGTCCGCACAACCGAATAATGCCATTGGACAGGCAGTGCAGCGCATACAGGAAGATCGCGAACAATACTTAAAAGAGATGGGTGTTGAAGCAAATACGGGCAATGGTTATGAAGTCACTACACGTACGCCTGCCGCTTTAAGAAATAAACTGGGTTTACAGCCAGGTGACCGTATTTTGTCTTTAAATGGTCAAAACGTTGGGCAAGGGCAAAGCGATGCACAATTGCTTGAACAGGCACGTCGTGAAGGTCAAGTGAAATTAGAAATAAAACGTGGTGATCAAGTGATGACCATACAACAAAATTTTTAAATGGATCGGCATCGTAACTACATGCAGAGACATATTTAGGGTTAGGAAACACAGTAGATTATGGCTTTATTGAATTATGAGCGTCCATTTTGGGCATTACTGGCTGCTGCACCGCTTGTTGCAATGGTGAGTACTGCAAGTCATGCGCAAACCTGGAAAATTAATTTACGTGATGCGGACTTAACTGCATTTATTAATGAAGTGGCCGATATTACGGGCAAGAACTTTGCAGTCGATCCGCGTGTGCGTGGCAATGTCACGGTGATTTCCAACAAAGCCCTGAATAAAAATGAAGTCTATGACCTGTTTTTAGGCGTATTGAATGTGAATGGTGTGGTGGCAATACCATCAGGCAATACCATTCGCCTTGTACCTGACAGCAATGTAAAAAGCTCAGGCATTCCCTATGATGGTCGTCAAAATGCGCGTGGTGACCAAATTGTAACGCGAGTGATTTGGCTAGAAAATACCAATGCCAATGACCTGATTCCTGCTTTACGTCCGCTCATGCCGCAGTTTGCGCATTTGTCTGCGGTCGGGGGCACCAATGCTCTAATCGTGTCTGATCGTGCCAGTAACATTTATCAGTTAGAAAGCATTATTCGTAACCTAGATGGTACGGGGCAAAATGACATTGAAGCGATTAGCCTGCAATCCAGTCAAGCCGAAGAAGTCATTGGCTTGCTTGAGTCGATGAGTTCGACAGGGGCAGCGAAAGATGTTAAAGGTTCGCGTGTGCGTATTGTGGCGGACAACCGTACCAATCGTATTATCATCAAAGGCGATACCGCAACACGTAAACGCATTCGTCAAATGATTGAAATGATGGATGTGCCTGCGGCAGATCGTTTGGGTGGTTTGAAGGTTTTTCGCTTGAAATATGCCAGTGCACAGAATTTAGCAGAAATATTGCAAGGTCTGGTTTCAGGACAGGCGGTGAGCAGCAGCTCTAATGCAAATAGCAACAGTAACAACAACAGTGCTAGTAATTTAAGCAGCACCAATAACAACACAGGTAATTCATCGACTATTTCCACCCCAAGTATTAATTTGGGTGGCAGCTCGAATAGCAACAATCAAAACAACATCACCAGTTTTAATGGTAATGGTGTCAGTATTATTGCCGATGGCTCGCAAAATGCTTTGGTGGTCAAAGCCGATCCGCAGTTGATGCGTGAAATTGAATCGGCCATTCAGCAACTAGATACCCGTCGTCAACAAGTGTTGATTGAAGCTGCGATTATAGAAGTGGAAGGTACCGATGCCGACCAATTGGGTGTGCAGTGGGCATTGGGCGATTTAAGCAGCGGTATCGGTCTAATTAATTTTGACAATATTGGTGCAAGTTTAAAAAATGTTGCTGCAGGCTATTTAACTGGTGGTGCAGCAGGCGCAGGCAGTGCGATTGGTGCAGGTACGTCATTGGTGTTGGGTGATTATCGTGAAGGTCGTGATGGTTCACGCAAGCTATATGGTGCGATGATTCAGGCCTTGAAGGAAAAAACCAAATCCAATTTATTGTCTACGCCATCTATTGTGACCATGGACAATGAAGAAGCCTATATTGTGGTTGGTGAAAACGTTCCTTTTGTAACAGGTTCATTATCTACCAATGGTGGTGTGGCAAATCCGTATAGCACTATTGAACGTAAAGATGTCGGGGTTACTTTAAAAGTCGTGCCACATATTGGTGAAGGCGGAACACTACGCTTGGAAGTTGAACAAGAAGTGTCAGATGTCAAAGCCAATAAAGGTCAGGCGCAGGATTTAGTCACCAGCAAACGCGCAATTAAAACTTCTATTTTGGCCGAGCACGGACAAACCATTGTCTTAGGTGGCTTAATTTCTGATAACTCGGTTTATAGTCGTCAGGCTGTGCCAGGTTTGGGTGCTATTCCAGGGTTGGGGCGTTTATTCCGTTCCGATGGTCAATCTAATCAAAAACGTAATTTATTGATTTTTATTCACCCAACCATTGTGGGAGATAGTCAGGATATTCGCCGTATTTCGCAGCAGCGTTATAGCCAATTGTATAGCCTTCAGTTGGCAATGGATGCCGATGGTAGCTTTGCTAAACTGCCTGAGAATGTTAGCGATGTTTATCAGCAGCGTTTGCCTGTATCTCGAGTTGCGCCGCAAACAGGAACTTATCAAACCTTACCATCAGCAGTGTCTGCAAACCGCACAGCAACGGTGGTGAGCACCCCTGTTGCGATTGAGCCTGCGGTACAGCGCCAAAACGTAGTTTTGCCGCAGCAGGAAGTCAGCAAAACTAAAAATACAGTCACTACGACCACAATTCGCGCTACACCTTAATCGTATCCTGCGCAGATTGTGGTTGAGGGCATGTTATGATGTCGCCAAATCACACGAGAGAAGTTATTTATGACTTGGAAAATACAAGCAATTAGCGGTGAATTTACTGGCCAAGAAATTAGTATCGACCGTGATATGTTGGTGGGGCGTCATCAAAGTGCAGATTTGGTGCTGCAATCGGCAGAAATTTCACGTAAACATGCGGCTTTTTTACTTAAAGAGCAAGCGCTGTATGTGCAAGATTTAAATTCTTCCAACGGCACTTTTGTAAATGATTTACGCATTGCCGATGAAACCTTACTTAAAGAAGGTGATATCGTCCAATTTGCCAGCTTAAAGTTTTCAGTATTTGCGCCTGCGGTTGAATTGGAACATGCGGCAGATATCGCCGAAACTGCTGAAAAAGTCACAGCACAAACAGAAAAAACACCTGCACAGCAAATGAACGAGCAGGGAATGCCTGAATTGAATCAACGTGACAGTTCTGTGCAATTAAACCGTGATGGTATGCCGCAAGGCGTGGCAGTACCAAAACCAGCACCTATTCCAGAAGGCGTGGATATTCATGCAGTTCCAGCAGAGCCAACACCTGTGTCTGTCGAGCAGCCTGTTTCTCGTGTGGAACAAGAGAAAGAACAGCAAAAAAATGCTTCTGTTGGCTTGATTTCACTGATTGTCTTGGTGATTTTGGCAGTTTTGGCTTGGCTATTGTTTAAATAAGCAGCCTTTGCTTTACAATCAAGGCATGCGATCGCATGCCTTTGTTCATTTAGGGGGAAGAATGTCTATTGCTCAGCTTGATACACGTCAAGTCATTTTATTTGATTTAGATGGCACTTTGGTCGATTCTGCGACAGATTTATACCGCGCCATGAACATGAGTTTAAATGCACTGCAACTGCCTTTGGTAACACTGGAACAAGTGCGAACTTGGGTGGGGAAGGGAACTGCGGTATTTTGCAATAGTGTCTTATCGCACTTAATGGGCGAAGTTCATCCTGAACAGCAACAACAGCTACTGAACACCTTCTTAGAAATTTATAATGCCGATCCGTGTATCGACACACAACCATTCCCGGGCATTATTGAATTTTTGGACTGGGCAAAAGCACAACAAAAAACCTTAGTTTGTGTGACCAATAAACCTGAACTACCTGCTCGTGCCATTGTTGAAGCATTAGAGATGCAACACTATTTTGCTGATGTGATTGGTGGAGATCGCTTTGAGGAGCGTAAACCACACCCGCGTCAATTGCTGCATTGTGTTGAACATTATCAAGTGGAGAAGTCTCAAGTCTTGATGATTGGTGATTCTTCTAATGATGTTGAAGCCGCGCGTCGAGCGGGGATTGATTGTATTGTGGTCAGCTACGGTTATAATCATGGTGAGCCGATTGCCAATTGTCAGCCGCAACAAATTGTGGATAATTTAACTGAATTGTTAAATATTTAAGATTCAAAAATCAAATAATTTTACGCTAATTGCTATAAAGGATATCAATATGAGTCAGGCTGTAATGCCCATATTTCGATGGCGACGCTAGTCAATCTACAACCGTCCTTCACTTCGTCTTATCGAAAACATTGCTACATCGAAATATAGAGAGCTTCACATGACCACTCTGACTCAATTTGAACAACTTAAAGCAGCAGGCTACAACCTCATTCCTGTATATCGCCAGCGTTTGGCCGATACCGAAACTCCATTGTCGGTATTTGCACGTTTGAAGCAGCATCAACAAGCCTATTTGTTTGAGTCTGTAGAAGGTGGTGAAAACTGGGCACGTTATTCAATTATTGGTTTGGGTGAATCTACAGTTTTCTCCTGTAATGCGGGTGAACTCACCATCCAACATGCTGACGGTTCAATCGAAAAACAAACTTGTGCACAGCCGTTTCAGTATATCCGCGATTTTCAAGCTCAATTTAAAGTGCCTACGCAAGCTGACTTGCCTGAATTGCCAAGCTTTACAGGTGGTTTGGTGGGTTATTTTGGTTACGATGCAGTGCGTTATATCGAACCGCGTTTAAAAAACGTGCCTGCAGCAGATCCAGTCGGTTTGCCTGATATTTGGATGATGTTGTCTAAAACAGTCATCGTGTTTGATAACTTAAAAGATACCTTGTTCTTAATTGTGCATGCCGATGCAGCGCAGGCAGATGCTTATGACAAGGCACAACAACAACTCGATGCACTAGAAGAAATTTTAGCAACCCCGATTAGTCTAAAAGCAGAAAAACATACGCCACCACATTTTGAATCGCTTACAGGCAAAGAAAAATTCTTGGCGACCATTGATACCGTCAAAGAATACATTCGTGCAGGCGATGTTATGCAAGTGGTGCCTGGACATCGCATGGTGTCAGATTTTGATGGTGAGCCGTTACAGGTTTATCGTGCTTTGCGCCATCTCAACCCATCGCCGTACTTATTCTTGGTACAAGGCAAAACTTTGGGCGATGATCAGCCGTTTCATATTGTCGGCTCATCACCTGAAATTTTATCGCGTTTGGAAAATGGTATTGCCACTGTGCGTCCTTTAGCAGGTACACGCCCGCGCGGTAAAACCAAAGAAGAAGATTTGGCACTTGAGCAAGATTTGTTGTCGGATGAAAAAGAAATTGCCGAACACTTAATGCTGATTGACTTGGGGCGTAATGATGTCGGGCGTATCGCCAAAATTGGTAAAGTACAAGTGACTGATCAAATGGTGATCGAGCGTTATTCGCATGTCATGCATATTGTGTCCAATGTGCAAGGTGAAGTGCGTGACGATGTCGATGCTTTGGATGTTTTTCAGGCAACTTTCCCTGCAGGGACACTTTCGGGTGCACCAAAAATTCGTGCCATGGAAATTATTGATGAAGTTGAGCCTGTAAAACGTGGTGTTTTTGGTGGTGCTGTTGGTTATTTAGGCTGGCATGGCGAAATGGACATGTCGATTGCGATTCGTACCTGTGTTATTCGTCAAAATAAGGTCTATGTGCAGGCAGGCGCAGGTCTAGTTGCGGACTCAAATCCTGAATCTGAATGGAATGAAACCCAAATAAAAGCTCGCGCAGTGATCAAAGCGGTTGAATTATCATCAAATGGATTGATTTTATGAGTTTTTAGCGTTTTTTTTGAAAAAAACACTTGCACGGATTTCAAGTTTTGCTAAACTGCACACCGTTCCGATACGAAACGTACGAAACACTAAGAAACGCCGGCATAGCTCAGTTGGTAGAGCAACTGACTTGTAATCAGTAGGTCCACAGTTCGAATCCGTGTGCCGGCACCATCTTAGGGAGTTTGAGTTGTTAAGTAAAGAACGAACACTGAGTAAGTGTGAAAATGGTGGGATTCCCGAGCGGTCAAAGGGAGCAGACTGTAACTCTGCCGCGTAAGCTTCGAAGGTTCGAATCCTTCTCCCACCACCATTAGCTTCGATAGAAGTGGTAATTACCAACATAGATGCGGGAGTAGCTCAGTTGGTAGAGCGGCAGCCTTCCAAGCTGCATGTCGCGAGTTCGATCCTCGTCTCCCGCTCCATCGAAGGATTTGTCGCTCTTATAGCTCAGTGGTAGAGCACTCCCTTGGTAAGGGAGAGGTCTCGAGTTCAAATCTCGATAAGAGCTCCAGATACAGTTTAGCGATTATTCGCACAAGATTTTCAAAAAGCAGGCTTATTAGTCTGCTTTTCAAGTATTAGGTGTCTAGTTTTTTAGGCGATATGTCGGGGCAGAGTTTTACTCAGCATTGTGTTCGACGTAAACGAGGAAGATGAACATGGCTAAGGCTAAGTTTGAACGTAATAAGCCACACGTTAACGTGGGCACAATCGGTCACGTTGACCATGGTAAAACAACTTTAACAGCTGCGATTGCTACAGTATGTGCACGTAAGTTTGGTGGTGAAGCGAAAGATTACGCTGCTATCGACTCTGCACCAGAAGAAAAAGCACGTGGTATTACAATTAATACTTCTCACGTAGAATACGACTCTCCAACTCGTCACTACGCGCACGTAGACTGCCCAGGTCACGCCGACTATGTTAAAAACATGATCACTGGTGCTGCTCAGATGGATGGTGCGATCCTTGTTTGTTCAGCGACTGATGGTCCAATGCCACAAACTCGTGAACACATCCTTCTTTCTCGTCAGGTAGGTGTACCTTACATCATCGTATTCTTAAACAAATGCGATATCGTAGACGACGAAGAGTTAATCGAATTGGTTGAAATGGAAGTTCGTGAACTTCTTTCTACTTACGACTTCCCAGGCGACGACACTCCAGTAATCCGTGGTTCAGCACTTGCTGCACTTAACGGTGAATCAGGTCAATATGGCGAAGATGCTGTAGTTGCTCTTGTTGAAGCGCTTGATACTTACATCCCAGAGCCAGTACGTGCAATCGACCAAGCATTCTTAATGCCAATCGAAGACGTATTCTCTATTTCTGGTCGTGGTACAGTAGTAACTGGCCGTGTAGAAACTGGTATCGTGAAAGTAGGCGAAGAAGTTGAAATCGTTGGTATCAAAGACACAGTTAAAACAACTGTAACTGGCGTAGAAATGTTCCGTAAACTTCTTGACGAAGGTCGTGCGGGCGAGAACTGTGGTGTTCTTTTACGTGGTACTAAGCGTGAAGACGTACAACGTGGTCAAGTACTTGCTAAGCCAGGTACAATCAAGCCACACACTAAATTCGATGCGGAAGTATACGTACTTTCTAAAGAAGAGGGTGGTCGTCACACTCCATTCCTTAACGGTTACCGTCCACAATTCTATTTCCGTACAACTGACGTAACTGGTGCAATCCAGTTGAAAGAAGGCGTTGAAATGGTAATGCCAGGTGACAACGTTGAAATGTCAGTAGAATTAATCCACCCAATCGCAATGGACCCAGGTCTACGTTTTGCGATCCGTGAAGGTGGTCGTACTGTAGGTGCGGGTGTTGTTGCTAAAGTAACAGCATAATTATAGAATGTGTTAAACAGGTCGAGAGCTTTGGCTCTCGTTCTGTTTTGTAGGTCAGTAGTTCAATTGGTAGAGCGTCGGTCTCCAAAACCGAATGTTGGGGGTTCGAGTCCCTCCTGGCCTGCCACTTTTTTTAAAAAAGCTTGATGTCGGCTAATCTAGTCATATAATAAGTCGCGAATTCTACGACGAGTACAAAAATGTCGAATGATAAATCGCGTGACGCATTAAGCGACGCGCCAATCCCTCAAAGAAATAATTCTGCTGAAGTTGTTCAATCGAGTTCTCCATTAGACTACGTGTTGTGGGGTATCGCTTTGATTTTATTCATCGCTTCGATGATGGTGAATCAGCATCTTCCTGCGTATTGGGCACCAGCCAATGATATTTGGGTGCGTGTTGGGGTAATTTTGGCTTGTATCGTTGTGGCTTTAGGTTTATTATACGCCACCCATCAAGGCAAAGGCTTTGTTCGTTTGCTTAAAGATTCACGTATTGAGTTACGTCGAGTCACTTGGCCTACTAAACAGGAAACTGTAACAACGTCATGGCATGTATTGATTGTTGTGGTAGTCACTTCAATTGTATTGTGGTGTTTTGACTATTTGTTAGGCTGGGCAATCAAGTTAATTATCGGGTAAAAGAGCTATGAAACGTTGGTACATTATTCATGCCTACTCAGGTTATGAAAAACAAGTGATGCGTTCGCTTAATGATCGAATCCAGCGTAGCGCTGTTGCCGATAGCTTTGGTGAAGTCCTTGTTCCTACCGAAGAAGTGGTAGAAATGAAGGATGGTAAGAAACGTAAGTCAGAGCGTAAGTTCTTTCCAGGCTATGTATTGGTTGAAATGGAAATGAACGATGAAACTTGGCACATTGTTAAAGAGTGTCCAAAAGTTTTAGGTTTTATTGGTGGTACAGCAGAAAAGCCTGCCCCAATTACGCAAAAAGAAGCTGACGCGATTCTTGCACGTGTACGCAATACTGGTGAAGCACCTCGTCCGAAGACGATGTTTGAACCAGGCGAAGAATTACTTGTGATTGATGGTCCATTCACCGACTTTAAAGGCGTGGTGGAAGAAGTTCAATACGAGAAGTCACGTTTAACGTTGACAATTAATGTATTTAATCGACCTACTCAGGTTGAGCTGGAATTTCGTCAAGTCGAAAAATCCGTTTAAGTTTGAGTGGTTGGAAAACGCCCGATTTATTATGAATCGGGCATTGTTGTTGTAACGGTATCGTTACTTAAAATATTGGGGAGCCTAGCGGCGTTTGTACCCAGAGGTAATTTGAAATGGCTAAGAAGATTGACGGCTATATCAAGCTGCAAGTTCCAGCTGGTAAAGCGAATCCATCTCCACCAATTGGTCCTGCATTAGGTCAACGTGGTGTTAACATCATGGCATTCTGTAAAGAATTCAATGCTGCTACACAAAAAGTTGAACCAGGTTTGCCAATTCCTGTAGTGATCACTGTGTACAACGACAAGTCGTTCACATTCATCATGAAAACTCCTCCTGCTGCAATTCTTCTTAAGAAAGCTGCAGGCATTCAAAAGGGTTCAGCTGTACCTAACAAAAACAAAGTTGGTAAGTTGACTCGTGCTCAATTAGAAGAAATCGCGACTACTAAAGAACCAGATTTAACTGGTGCTGATTTAGAAGCACGTGTGCGTACCATTGCTGGTTCTGCACGTTCTATGGGCTTGGATGTGGAGCTATAAGACATGGCAAAGTTAACTAAACGTCAAAAAGCCATTGCTGCTGCTGTAGAAGCAAACAAAGTTTACACTTTGGAAGAAGCAGTTGAAGTTCTAAACAACCTTCCTGCTGCTAAATTCAAAGAATCTTTGGATGTTGCGGTAAACCTAGGTGTTGACCCACGTAAATCTGATCAGGTTGTTCGTGGTGCGACTACACTTCCTGCAGGTACTGGTAAAACTGTACGTGTAGCTGTTTTCGCTCAAGGTGCTGCTGCAGAAGCTGCTAAAGCTGAAGGCGCAGACGTAGTTGGTTTCGACGACTTAGCTGAAAGCATTCAAGCGGGTAACCTTGACTTTGACGTTGTGATTGCAGCTCCGGATGCAATGCGCGTAGTAGGTAAGTTGGGTACGATTCTTGGTCCACGTGGCTTAATGCCAAACCCTAAAGTGGGTACTGTAACTCCTGACGTTGCGACTGCAGTTAAAAATGCAAAAGCAGGTCAAGCGCGTTACCGTGTAGACAAAGCGGGTATTATCCACGCTGCGATTGGTCAAGTTGGCTTTACTGCTGAAGCAGTTCGTTCAAACGTTGAAACCTTAGTTGCTGACTTGAAAAAGTTAAAGCCTGCAACTTCTAAAGGCGTATACATCAAAAAGATCACTTTGAGCTCTACTATGGGTCCTGGTCTTGTTATTGATGTACAGAACGTTTCTAACTAAGTCTGACTTAGAAAGAATTTTAAAGTCCTGAAAAGTCTCCTTCTCCCTCTGGGAGAAGGTCGGGATGAGGGTTAAACCTCTCCCTAACCCTCTCCTAGCAGGAGAGGGGGACATTCAGGCGGACTTTGAATTGGTAAATGAGAATTTATCAGCGTCAAAGACCTCAGGCGAAAGTAGTTTTATGCTGCTTTCTTAATCTTCCAGCCTGGGTAGACGCGGTGGTGTGATTTATTCCTCCTCCGCGTGTAAGTTCAGCAATGAATTTACGAATTGGGAGTGTGCTTCACGTAAGCACATAAATCACCGTTAGGAGGTTTTACAATGGCTCTTCTTATCGAAGACAAAAAACAGATCGTAGCAGAAGTTAACGAAGTTGCTTCTAAAGCGTTCTCTGCTGTTGTTGCTGACTATCAAGGTATGAGCGTTGAGCAATTAACGGCTCTACGTGTTGAAGCGCGTAAATTAGGTGTTACTACACGTGTTGTACGTAATACTTTGGCTAAACGTGCTTTTCAAGATACGCAATTCACGATCTTGAACGACAACCTTGTTGGCCCAACAATTTTAGCTTTCTCAACTTCTGAAGACGACATGGGTGCAGCTGCACGCTTGTTCGAAGAATTCGCTAAAACGAATAAAGCATTTGAACTTAAAGCTGCTGCATTTGACGGCAAACTTTATCAAGGTGCTGAAGTTAGCGTAATTGCGAATCTTCCGAACCAAGAAAAAGCGCTTACTATGCTTGCAAACGTTCTTCAAGCTCCTATTTCGAAATTGGGTCGCCTTATTACTGCGCTCAAAGAGAAAAACGAGTCAGAAGCTGCATAAGCTTAAATTTATTTCCACACCATTCAATTTCCATTTGGAGTTATTCTCATGGCTTTAACTAACGAAGAAATCTTAAACGCAGTTGCTGAAAAAACTGTTCTTGAACTTGTTGAACTTATCTCTGCTTTTGAAGAGAAATTCAATGTATCAGCTGCTGCTGTTGCTGTTGCTGCTGCTCCAGGCGCTGGCGCTGCTGCTGCAGAAGAGCAATCTGAATTCAACGTTGAGTTGACTTCTTTCGGTGCGAACAAAGTTGCTGTAATTAAAGCAGTTCGTGAAGCTACTGGCCTTGGTCTTAAAGAAGCTAAAGACATCGTTGAAGGCGCTCCTTCAGTGATCAAAGAAGCTGTTTCTAAAGAAGAAGGTGAAGAGCTTAAGAAGAAACTTGAAGAAGCTGGTGCTACAGTTACACTTAAGTAATCTTAAGGGGAGTCGATTTTTTTATAATCGACTCCAAAAAATGGCTGATGGCTCTTGGGTCATCAGCCTTTTTGCGTTACAATTATCGGCTCGATTTTTGTTTGAATGATGGAAAATCATCGAAAACAATATAAATCAATAAAATCAAACGCTTACCAATATTTTTCCACATTTAAAAATATTGTTAAGCGTTTTAATACCACTAAAAATTGCAGCATTTGTAAAGAGTGGTGGCCATATCGGCCTGCGTAATTCCTTCTAAACCCGTTCTGCAGGCGGGTTTAGTTTACTTTCCGAGGACTCCAGATGGCATACTCATATACCGAAAAGAAACGGATCCGTAAGAATTTTGGTAAATTGCCCCAAGTAATGGATGCACCGTACTTGCTTTCGATTCAAGTCGACTCGTACCGTACTTTCCTTCAAGATGGCAAAACTCCAAAAAGCCGCGAAGATATCGGTCTCCAAGCCGCATTTCGTTCAGTTTTTCCTATAGAAAGTTATTCTGGCAATGCTGCTTTAGAATTTGTTGAGTATAGTCTTGGTAAGCCTGAGTTTGATGTACGTGAGTGTATTCTTCGCGGCTCAACTTATGCGGCACCAATGCGCGTAAAAATTCGTTTGATCATTAAAGATCGTGAAACGAAATCAATCAAAGATGTGCGTGAGCAAGAAGTCTACATGGGCGAAATGCCATTGATGACGGATAACGGTACCTTTGTGATTAACGGTACTGAGCGTGTAATTGTTTCTCAATTACACCGTTCACCAGGCGTGTTCTTTGACCATGATAAAGGTAAGACCCACTCGAGCGGTAAAGTGTTGTATTCAGCACGCATTATTCCTTACCGTGGCTCATGGTTAGACTTTGAATTCGATGCCAAAGACCTCGTTTATGTGCGTATTGACCGTCGTCGTAAATTGCTTGCGACTGTAGTGTTGCGTGCATTGGGCTATAGCAATGAACAAATCCTAGACTTGTTCTTTGAGAAAGTACCTGTCTATTTAGACATGGGTAGCTACCAAATTGACCTTGTCCCAGAACGCTTACGTGGCGAAATGGCACAATTTGACATCACTGATACTGACGGCAAAGTGATTGTTGAGCAAGGTAAACGCATTAATGCGCGTCACGTACGTCAAATGGAAGCAGCTGGTCTTGAGAAGCTTTCAGTTCCTGATGAGTACTTGTACGAACGTATTACTGCAGAAGACATCCAGCTAAAAGATGGCGATGTGATTGCTGCAAACACCTTGTTAAGCCATGAAATCATGGTGAAACTTGCAGAAGGTGGTGTTAAACAATTTAACATCCTATTCACCAATGACATCGACCGTGGTTCGTTCATTGCGGACACCTTACGTGCAGATACAACTGTTGGTCGTGAAGATGCTTTGGTAGAAATCTACAAAGTGATGCGTCCAGGTGAGCCACCGACGAAAGAAGCCGCTGAAAATCTGTTCAATAACTTGTTCTTCTCTTCTGAGCGTTATGATTTATCGCCAGTAGGTCGTATGAAGTTCAACCGTCGTTTGGGTCGTCCTTACGAAGTGGGTACAGATCAGAAATCACGTGAAGTTGAAGGTATTTTGTCTAACGAAGACATTACCGATGTACTTAAAACATTGATCGAAATCCGTAACGGTAAAGGTGAAGTCGACGATATCGACCACTTGGGTAACCGTCGCGTACGTTCAGTGGGCGAGATGACTGAAAACCAATTCCGTGTTGGTTTGGTACGTGTTGAGCGTGCTGTAAAAGAGCGTTTGTCACAAGCTGAAACAGACAACCTGTCTCCGCAAGATTTAATCAATGCGAAGCCAGTGGCTGCTGCAATCAAAGAATTCTTTGGTTCAAGCCAATTGTCTCAGTTCATGGACCAAAACAACCCGTTGTCTGAAATTACCCACAAGCGTCGCGTATCTGCGCTTGGTCCAGGTGGTTTGACACGTGAACGTGCAGGCTTTGAGGTACGTGACGTACACCAAACTCACTATGGTCGTGTGTGTCCAATTGAAACGCCTGAAGGTCCAAACATTGGTTTGATCAACTCGCTTTCTGTTTATGCAAAATGTAATAATTTTGGCTTCTTGGAAACGCCATACCGTAAAGTGGTTGATGGTCGTGTAACCGATGAGGTTGAGTATTTATCTGCAATTGAAGAAGTGGGCACGATCATTGCGCAAGCGGACTCAAGCGTAGACCAAGATGGCAATTTAACAGAAGAATTCGTATCTGTACGTCACCAAGGTGACTTCGTGCGTATGCCGCCAGAGCGCGTGACGCACATGGACGTTTCTGCACAGCAGGTTGTATCTGTAGCTGCATCACTGATTCCATTCCTTGAGCACGATGACGCCAACCGTGCCTTGATGGGATCGAACATGCAACGTCAGGCTGTTCCGACGCTTATCGCTGATAAACCACTTGTGGGTACAGGGATGGAAGCGAACGTAGCACATGACTCAGGTGTATGTGTGATTGCAAACCGTGGTGGTCGTATTGAATATGTCGATGCTTCACGTGTAGTCATTCGTGTGAACGAAGAAGAAATGATCGCGGGTGAAGCAGGTGTAGATATCTACAACCTGATCAAATACACACGTTCAAACCAAAACACTTGTATTAACCAAAAAGTTTTGGTGAAGATGGGTGATAAGGTAGGTCGTGGTGATGTATTGGCTGACGGTCCATCTACAGATGGCGGTGAGCTTGCACTCGGTCAGAACATGCGTGTCGCGTTCATGACTTGGAATGGCTATAACTACGAAGACTCGATCTTGCTTTCTGAGCGTGTACTTCAAGAAGACCGTTTAACTTCGATTCACATTCAAGAATTGTCATGTGTTGCACGTGATACCAAATTGGGTGCGGAAGAAATCACAGCTGATATTCCAAACGTGGGCGAAGCTGCACTGTCTAAACTAGACGAGTCTGGTATCGTTTACATTGGTGCTGAAGTGACTGCAGGCGACATTCTTGTTGGTAAAGTAACGCCTAAGGGTGAAACTCAGTTAACGCCTGAAGAAAAATTGCTTCGTGCAATCTTCGGTGAAAAAGCAGCAGATGTGAAAGATTCATCATTGCGCGTTCCATCAGGTACTAAAGGTACTGTGATTGACGTTCAAGTCTTTACCCGTGATGGTCTAGAAAAAGACGAACGTGCACAAGCGATTGAAAAAGCACAACTTGATGCATACCGCAAAGACTTGAAAGAAGAATACAAAATCTTTGAAGAAGCAGCGCGTGAACGTATTATCCGCTTATTAAAAGGTCAAGAATCTAACGGTGGCGGTACAACTAAACGTGGCGACAAACTTTCTGAAGATGTGTTGTCTGGTTTAGAGTTAGTTGATCTACTTGAAATTCAACCAAGTGATGAAGCAATTGCTGAGCGTTTAACTCAAATTCAAACTTTCTTGAAAGAGAAGAGCTTTGAAATTGATGAGAAATTCGCTGAGAAGAAACGTAAGCTTTCTACAGGCGATGAACTCACTACGGGCGTGTTGAAAGTTGTTAAAGTTTATCTTGCTGTTAAGCGTCGCATCCAACCGGGTGACAAGATGGCGGGTCGTCACGGTAACAAAGGTGTTGTATCAAACATCTTGCCTGTAGAAGACATGCCGCACGATGCTAACGGTGTACCAGTAGATATCGTATTGAACCCACTAGGCGTACCATCGCGTATGAACGTGGGTCAGATTCTTGAAACACACTTGGGTATGGCAGCCAAAGGTTTGGGTGAGCAAATTGATAAAATGCTCAAACAACAACGTGAAATTGCTGAACTACGTGAGTTCCTAGACAAGATTTATAACAAAGTTGGTGGCGAGCAAGAAGATCTTGACAGCTTAACTGATGATGAAATCTTGGTATTGGCTGGCAACTTACGTGCAGGTGTTCCGTTGGCTACTCCTGTATTTGATGGTGCAGAAGAAGGTCAAATTAAAGAATTACTTGAACTGGCTGAATTACCACGTTCTGGTCAAACCGTGTTGTACGATGGTCGTACAGGCGAGAAATTTGACCGTCCAGTGACTGTAGGTTATATGTACATGCTCAAACTCAACCACTTGGTGGATGACAAGATGCACGCACGTTCTACAGGTTCTTACTCACTTGTAACGCAACAGCCGTTGGGTGGTAAGGCACAATTCGGTGGTCAGCGTTTCGGTGAGATGGAAGTCTGGGCACTTGAAGCATACGGTGCTGCATACACGCTTCAAGAAATGCTCACTGTGAAGTCGGATGACGTTGAAGGTCGTACCCGTATCTATAAGAACATTGTAGATGGTAACCATTATATGGACCCAGGTATGCCTGAATCGTTTAACGTATTGACCAAAGAGATCCGTTCTTTAGGTATCAACATTGAACTGAAAAATGGTGACTAAGCATCTCCATTAAATCTCCCTAAATCCCTCTTTATAAAAGAGGGACTTTTCCCCCTTTGAAAAAGAGGGATTAAGGAGGATTAAAACTCAGTTAAAAAACAATATTTGTGACCCAGTTGGGATGTGAAAACAGCCTCCCAGCACACGGAGAAAAAAATTGAAAGACTTGCTCGATATCATGCGCAAAAAGACGGATTCAGACGGTCATGCTCCAGTAGAGTTTGACCGCATCCGTATTGGTCTTGCGTCACCAGAAATGATTAAGTCATGGTCTCACGGTGAAGTTAAAAAGCCAGAAACCATTAACTATCGTACGTTTAAGCCTGAACGTGATGGTTTATTCTGTGCCAAAATTTTTGGTCCAGTAAAAGATTACGAATGCTTGTGTGGTAAATACAAGCGTATGAAATACAAAGGCGTCATTTGTGAAAAATGTGGCGTTGAAGTAACGACTGCAAAAGTTCGTCGTGAGCGTATGGGTCACATCGAACTTGCTTCTCCAGTTGCACACATTTGGTTCTTGAAATCATTACCAAGCCGTATTGGTTTATTACTTGATATGACTTTACGTGATATCGAGCGCGTATTATATTTCGAATCTTATGTGGTTACTGACCCAGGTATGACGCCATTTGAGAAATATCAACTTCTCAATGACGAAGAATACTTCAATGCTCTAGAAGAGCATGGTGATGAATTCACTGCGAAAATGGGTGCTGAAGCAGTTCAAGACTTGTTAAAAGACATCGATCTTGAAGCTGAAATTGCTCGTTTACGTGAAGAAATTCCACAAACAACTTCAGAAACTAAGCTGAAAAAAGCCTCTAAGCGTTTGAAGTTGATGGAAGCGTTCAAAGAGTCGAACAACAAGCCTGAATGGATGGTGATGAATGTACTGCCTGTACTTCCACCAGATCTTCGCCCGTTGGTTCCACTTGAAGGTGGTCGTTTTGCGACTTCTGACTTGAACGATCTTTATCGTCGTGTGATTAACCGTAACAACCGTTTGAAGCGTCTTCTTGACCTTGCAGCGCCAGACATCATCGTACGTAACGAAAAACGTATGTTACAAGAGTCTGTTGATGCCTTGTTAGATAACGGTCGTCGTGGTCGTGCAATCACAGGTTCAAACAAGCGTCCGCTTAAATCTTTGGCAGATATGATCAAAGGTAAGCAAGGTCGTTTCCGTCAAAACTTACTTGGTAAGCGTGTTGACTATTCAGGTCGTTCGGTGATTACCGTTGGTCCAAACCTACGTTTACACCAGTGTGGTCTTCCGAAGAAAATGGCACTTGAACTGTTCAAGCCATTCATCTTTGCAAAATTACAAGCTTCAGGTCAAGCAACCACCATTAAAGCTGCGAAGAAAATGGTTGAGCGCGAAACCCCAGAAGTTTGGGATGTACTTGCATCTGTAATTCGTCAACACCCAGTGATGTTGAACCGTGCGCCTACACTTCACCGTTTGGGTCTTCAAGCATTTGAACCGATCCTGATTGAAGGTAAAGCCATCCGTCTACACCCACTCGTTTGTGCTGCGTTTAACGCCGACTTCGACGGTGACCAAATGGCGGTACACGTACCATTAACGCTTGAAGCGCAATTAGAAGCGCGTGCGTTAATGATGTCCACCAACAACATCTTGTCTCCTGCGAACGGTGAGCCAATCATCGTACCATCTCAGGACGTGGTGTTGGGCTTGTATTACATCACGCGTGATGCAATCAATGCCAAAGGTGAAGGCATGGTGTTTGCAGATACGCACGAAGTAAACCGTGCACTTGCAACGGGTCAAGTTGACTTACACGCTCGCGTAAAAGCACGTGTACACCAAACCGTAATCAATGAAAATGGTGAGCGTGAGCAACAAACTATTGTTGTAGATACGACACCAGGTCGCTGCTTGCTTTGGGAAGTTGTGCCTGAAGGTTTAAGCTTCGAGCAAATTAACCTAGAGATGAACAAAAAGAACATCTCAAAGTTAATCAACTCTTGCTACCGTAAATTAGGTCTAAAAGACACGGTTATTTTTGCAGACCAATTGATGTACTTGGGCTTCCGTCAAGCGACACGTTCAGGTGTTTCTGTGGGTATGGAAGACATGGTTATTCCACCACAAAAACAAGCAATTATTGAAAAAGCAGAAACTGAAGTTCGTGAAATTGAACAACAGTTCGAGCAAGGCTTCGTAACTGCGGGTGAGCGTTATAACAAAGTGGTCGATATTTGGGCACGTACCAACGACCAAGTTGCTAAAGCGATGATGGACAACTTGTCATTCACAACTGTGAAAAACAAACAGGGTGAAGACGAGAAGCAAAAATCATTCAACTCGATCTACATGATGTCGGATTCAGGTGCGCGTGGTAGTGCGGCACAGATTCGTCAGTTGGCGGGTATGCGTGGTTTGATGGCGAAACCAGATGGTTCGATCATTGAAACGCCAATTAAAGCGAACTTCCGTGAAGGTTTGACGGTACTTCAGTACTTCATTTCAACTCACGGTGCGCGTAAAGGTTTGGCCGATACCGCATTGAAAACAGCGAACTCAGGTTACTTGACACGTCGTTTGGTTGACGTTGCACAAGACTTGGTAATTACTGAGCCAGATTGCGGTACTTATGGCGGTTTAGTGATGACACCATTCATTCAAGGTGGTGATGTCATTGAAAACCTTGGTACGCGTGTATTAGGTCGTGTAACTGCAGAAGATGTGAAGAAAGCGGGTTCAGACGAAGTTATTCTGCCACGTAACACACTCATTGATGAAAAACTTGCTAACTTCTTAGAAGAGCAAGGTGTCGATGAAGTAAAAGTACGTTCAGTGGTATCTTGTGAATCGACCTTTGGTGTATGTGCGAAGTGTTATGGTCGTGACCTAGCACGTGGTCACTTGGTGAATCCAGGTGAATCTGTGGGTGTAATGGCTGCTCAATCGATTGGTGAGCCAGGTACACAGTTAACCATGCGTACATTCCACGTGGGTGGTGCGGCAAGCCGAACTTCTGCAGCCAATAGCGTACAAGTGCGTAACAAAGGTTCAGTACGTTTCCATAACGTGAAAACTGTACAACACGCTAAAGGTCACTTGGTATCTGTTTCACGTTCAGGTGAAATTGGTATTGCCGATGAGTTAGGTCGTGAGCGTGAGCGTTATAAACTGCCATACGGTGCGTCAATCTTGCTCAAAGATGGCGAAGCGGTAGAAGCTGGCGGTATTGTGGCGACTTGGGATCCACACACGCATCCACTTGTGACCGAAGTTGCGGGTAAAATCCGTTTCAGCCAAATTGCTGATGGCGTGACTGCAACCTCGAAAACTGATGATGCAACAGGTATGACCACAGTTGAAATCTTGCCAGTGACTTCACGTCCTGCGTCAGGTAAAGACTTACGTCCTGCTGTGGTATTAGACACTGTGGATGGTGGCGAACAGTTCTACTTCTTGCCACAGAACACGATTCTTTCTGTCCGTGATGGCGAAAATATCGGTGTGGGTGACGTTATTGGTCGTGTACCACAAGAATCTTCACGTACTCGTGATATTACCGGTGGTTTACCACGCGTTGCAGACTTATTTGAAGCACGTAAACCAAAAGAGCATGCGATTCTTGCAGAAGTGTCAGGTATCGTGAGCTTTGGTAAAGAAACCAAAGGTAAGAACCGTTTAGTGATTACACCAGATGATGGCTCTGAGATTTACGAAGAGTTGATTCCAAAATGGCGTAACATCAACGTGTTTGAAGGTGAGCATGTGAACCGTGGTGAAACCATTTCTGATGGTCCACAAAACCCACATGACATCTTACGCTTGAAAGGTGAAGTGGCATTAACCAACTACATCGTGAACGAAGTTCAAGACGTTTACCGCTTACAAGGTGTAAAAATTAACGATAAGCACATTGAAGTCATCGTGCGTCAAATGTTGCGTAAAGTTGAAATCACCGATGGTGGCGATACGAGCTTCATCAAAGGCGAACAAGTGGATTACATTCGCGTGGTACAAGAAAACCAAGCTGTACTTGCACAAAACAAGTTCCCAGCGAAGTTTGAACGTCAATTGATGGGTATCACCAAAGCATCGCTTTCAACAGACTCGTTCATTTCTGCTGCATCGTTCCAGGAAACTACACGTGTGTTAACTGAAGCGGCTGTAACAGGTAAAGAAGATGATTTACGTGGCTTGAAAGAGAACGTTGTTGTGGGTCGTTTGATCCCAGCAGGTACGGGTCTTGCTTACCACTTAGAGCGTCGTCGTCAAGAAGCTGAAGCTGCTGAATTGGCATTAGTGAATGATTTCTCTGATGTAGATCAAGCATTAAGCCAAGCATTTAGCGATGAATTTAACGATCTCTAATTCGTTTTAAAGCATCATTTAAAGACGCCTTTCGAGGCGTCTTTTTTTTGCCAACGTTTTAGTTGCATATTTTGCTTTAATAAAGCCGCAATATTGCATATAGTGAATTAAGAACAATTTAAAAATATCAAGAAAACTAAGGGGATAGCTTATGCAATTTAGAGGACTGACACTGTGTTTATCGGCAATGCTACTGAGTGTGTCTGTTTCGGCTGCACCAATGCCAAACAGCATTGTGGTGAAAGACAAAGCCATTGTGCCTATTCTAAAAACTGAAGTGATTCGTACAGTGACAGGTGAAAAGCCTATACGCCATGTAGAAGCCACGATTTTTGAAGTGAGCAATCAGGGTAAAGATATTGTGGCAAAGGAAGTTGTTTTTGATGATGATCAAGCACAGTTTTCAGAGAAACAATTGGGTATTCCTGTGATTCAAAAAGGTGGGGTGATTGTACCAACCTCAAAAATTGAGTTGAATAAAACCCTAAAGCAGGATGGTAAAGTCATTTCTGAAGTGAAAACGATTGATGCAGAAGGCATGGAATATAAGCAGGGGCAGGCGCCAATTCATCGCACATTAAAACTGGATCGGGTCAAAACGCCTGAAAGCAAAGAAACAGTTTCTCATGCTGTGTTTACTGAAGATGGTAAAACCACACGTGATGTGGTGGTACTTGAAGAAGAGGGTACAGAATCCTTTATGATGCCTTAAGCATTTTACAGAAATACTCATATCTTACTGTGCTTGGTAACAGATTTTTCAAAGTTGATGCCGCAAGATGCACTACACTTAAAATCAACAACAGCGGGGAGACATCGCGATGAAAAAAGTATTTAGCGTATTGGCAGTTGCAACTGTATCGACCATGTTAATGGCGGGTTGTGAGAGCATGAGTTCAAATGACCAACGTATTGGTGCAGCAGCATTAGGCGGTGCCGTTGGTGGCGCAGCGGGTAACAGCGTAGGTGGTAGTGTTGGTGCAGCAGCAGGCGCAGGTGCAGGTGCAGCAGTTGGAAGTAAAACCCAAGATGGTTCTAACCGTAACGCAACCTATAGTGGAATTGGCGGTGCGATTGGTTCAATTTTAGGTAAAGAAGTGATAGGTGGTAATGCAGGCGCTGCAATCGGTGGTGCTGTTGGTGGTGGTGCTGGTGCAGCCATCGAGCAAAAGCGTTAATCTGAATACGAACAGCCATGCCATCCTACTGAAGTATTTATATTTCAGTACATCCAACGCAGAGTCTTATGATTCTGCGTTTTTTATGCGCTAGCTGAAAAATTAATGCGTTTGGATAAATTGATTGACTGCTTGAGTATAAGCATTATTTTGTCCCAATGACTTGTTGATTTCAGCATGTGAAAGTCGGACAGGCAATAACTGGGTTTGAGTTCCGAATTTCTGTGCTTGTTGAATAAATTGTCGAGCTTGAGTACAGGGTTGATCTGCACGGATGGTTGAGCACACCGCGAGAAATGCAGGTAAAGCTTGATGTAGCTGAGCTATCGGAGAAAGGGCTTTCCAGTTGGAAGGTTGATCACCAAAGGCTTGATCATAAAAACGTGCATGACGTGTTTGCATTATCTTTTCTATATCATAAGCCGCGCTATCTAAAGCAACTGTAGCACGCCAAGGCTGTGGCTGGGGTGCCAGCCAATGGGGGCGAACGGTTAATAGACTGACCAGGTGTGCGCCCGCAGAATGTCCTATCAGCACCAAGCGTTTTGAGTCAGCATGCCAATGCGGTGCCTGATTTTGGATATAAATAAGCGCTTGGGCGATATCCTGAGTTTGCTGCTGTACGGTCACATCCGGAACTAATCTATAGTTGATAGACACAAAAATCCAGTTTTGCTTGGTCCAGTAACTCAGCTTATTTGTAAGCGTCCGCTGAACCCCATGCCTATTTTTTAATTCGGTTCAGGTTTCCAGCGGTGTGGTAGCAATTCTTCAATCTGAGTCACTTTATGTGTCGGCAACCTTTTCAGCACATCACTTAAATAGGC